>JAEWAA010000235.1 GCA_023391955.1 Bacillota bacterium
GTCCAAGGTTACCTGCCCCCAACTCAAATGGTCCACACGGATCGGGCTGGGGGATGCGCCGGAGACCGCCATCACCACGGGCATTGTCTGGACCTTGAAATCCTCCCTCTTAACCTTCATGTTTACCCATATCAAGCGCTGTGGCAATCCGGACATTCAGGTGATCCCGGATTACAGGCAGACTGTGTTTACTACAGAGCTGATGTGGAAGGGGCAGATGCGGTTCGACCAGGCCTGCGCATCGCTGGTGCTGTTTATGGTGCGGGCCTTCAAGAACAGGGGCAGCTTCAAGGCCTGGCAGAAGATATTGTCCAAATCCCCGTGAGCCGGCTGGTGGTTACATACATCCTGCAGCGATCGGAAATGCTAGTTCTGATGGATTGTCAATAATGCGTTTACGCATGAGAAGGAGGAAAACTGCATGGCCGAGCATCCGATTCAGGGTTTAATGAAAGTAGCCATGGAAAATATCAAGGAAATGGTTGACGTGAACACGATTGTTGGGGACCCGGTGGAAACCCCGGACGGCAGTGTCATTATGCCCATCTCCAAGGTCGGTTTCGGGTTTGCTGCAGGAGGCAGCGAATTCTATGGGGACATGGAGGAATCGTCTGGAAGCGGCGGCAGCGGCCAGCAAAACGGCAATGACGCCAACAATGCCACGGTCATGCTCCCCTTCGGCGGCGGCAGCGGCGGCGGTGTGTCCATCACTCCCATCGCCTTCCTTGTAGTCAACAAGCTGGGTGTGAAGGTAGTGCCGCTGGACAACCAAACCCATATTTATGAACGTCTGATCGACTCCGCTCCGCAGGTGGTGGAGAAAATTCAAAGTATGCTGAAGGGCAACCGCCAAGGAATGGCGGATCAGGATATGAACGACTCCTCCCGCTTGTCAGGAACATACGATCCAAGTATCTAATTCCATAATTCCGCATAAAACCCGCTGCATCCGATTGGCGAAAGAGACTGCGACGAAATAAAGTACCGCTAATTTGCCAACAAAACTCCCAAAACCGTGGAGATTTTGTCAGCAAAAGCGGGTACTAATTTCCTCGCAGCTCCTAAGCTGATTCCCGGATGCAGTTTTTTTGTGTATTTTCGCCAGGATGGGGATACGTCCTAAAGTGGGGCATGTTCCAGAGCGGCCAAGCATATATTGGTGGTACAAGTATGGGCGTGTACATGAATGGGTGGAAGGAGCAATGAACCTATGAAAAAGCTGCTGGCAGCGTTCGTCGCCTTTGTTGTATGGGCCGGTGCGGGCACCGGAGTGGCCACCGTCCGGGCGGAGCCACCGAAGCCGGGCACCAGTGCGGAGGCCGCCGCGTTGATTGATGTGAAGTCGGGGAGGCTTCTGTATGCGCAGCAGGGGGACAAGCGGATGCGGATTGCCAGTCTCACCAAGATTATGACGGCCATTGTGGCCATTGAGCAGGGCAAGCTGTCCGACCAGGTTACCGTCAGCAAAAACGCCTTCGGCAAGGAGGGCTCCTCCATTTACCTGAAGCTGGGGGAGGAAATGAGCCTTCATCACCTGCTGTATGGCCTGATGCTCCGTTCCGGCAATGATGCGGCCACCGCTATCGCCGAGCATGTAGGCGGCTCTGAGCAGGGGTTTGTCTATCTGATGAATGAAAAGGCCCGGGAGCTGGGAATGGAGCATTCCCGGTTTATGAATCCCCACGGTCTGGATCATAACGACCATTATTCCACGGCTAACGATATGGCCAAGCTGACCGCATATGCGTTGCAGAATCCCACGTTCCAGGAAATTGTCAAAACAGAGGTCAAAAAGGTGCCTAATCCAACAGAATCTTGGGACCATGTCTGGAGCAACAAGAACAAGATGCTGAATATGTACGACGGGGCGGATGGGGTCAAAACGGGGTATACCAAAATCGCCAAACGCTGTCTGGTATCCTCAGCCACCCGCAATGGCCAGCAGCTGGCGGTGGTGACATTGAATGATTCCAACGATTGGCTGGATCACCGGAACCTGCTGGATTGGGGCTTTTCCCATTACAAGCTGACTCCTCTGGTCCAAAAAGGGGAGATCGTCCAGCAGGGTTTGGCTGCCGGCCATTCCTTCCAATATGCGCTCTCTGAAGGGGAAGCCTCCGGTGTGTCCAGAAGTCTGCAGCTCCAGGACGCCAATTCCCCGGAGTACCGCCTGGGGCTTGCCGGTACGCTGACCTTAACCCTGAACGGTAAAACCATCGGTTCGGTGCCTGTATATCCTGAAGGCAGCCCGAGACTGGCCCGGGAACCGGATAACCGTCAAACCATGCTTCGATCAACCGGGCTGGAGGCAGCCGTCACAAGCAGCGGACGGGGCTGGTTCGCTAACCTGGAGCAGGTGGTTAAAGCGTTGTTCACCGGCGCGTAAGGAATGATGTTTACGGACATATAAAGGAGGCCGCTCCCATGGTCAATTGGATATGGCTCTTTTTCCTGGTGGCCGGTTTTATTGTGGCGGCTATTCAGGGTAATATCGAATCCGTCACCCAAGCGGTATTCGACGGGGCTAAAACTGGTGTTACCGTTTCCTTCGGACTGATCAGCATCATGGTATTTTGGCTGGGGATTATGCGTATTGCCGAGGATGCGGGGCTGGTCAAAAAGCTGGCCCGACTGCTCCGGCCGATCGTGCGGCTATTGTTTCCCAGTGTGCCGCCGGACCATCCGGCCATGGGGTACATCATGTCGAACATGAGCGCCAATATCCTTGGGCTTGGCAACGCCGCCACCCCTATGGGCATCAAGGCCATGCAGGAGCTGCAGAAGCTTAATCCGCAAAAGGAGGAAGCCACTGCAGCCATGTGTACGCTCCTGGCTATCAATACCGCCAGCATCACTTTGATTCCGACCACCATTATTGCCTACCGCCTGTCCATGGGTTCGGTGAATGCCGCCGAAATTGTCGGCACCACGCTGATTGCTACTGCAATCGCCACCGCTGCCGCCATCATTCTGGACAAGTGGTTCCAACGGAAGCATTTTCCCGCCGGGAAAGGATGACCGCCGATGTACGCAATCATATCCATGATCTCAATGTGGGCAATCCCGGTGGTGATTGTTTTTATCCCCTTATATGCTGCCTACAAAAAACTGCCCGTCTACGAAACCTTCACTGAAGGGGCCAAGGACGGCTTCGATACGGCAATCCGCATCATTCCCCATATGGTCGGTATGATGGTAGCCATATCGGTATTTAGGGCCTCGGGAGCTATGGATTTGATCATCGGGCAGATCCAGCCCCTTCTGAAGCTGGTTGGGATTCCGGCAGAGGTGCTTCCCTTGGCGATTTTGCGCCCGATTACCGGGACAGGCTCCTTGGCGTACACGGTGGATCTGTTCAAGCAATTCGGACCCGACTCCATGATCGGGCGGATCGCCTCCACCATCCAGGGCAGCACGGATACGACGCTTTATGTGCTGACCGTCTATTTCGGGGCTGTGGGGATCCGCAAATCCCGCTACGCCCTGAAGGTGGGCCTGCTGTCAGACCTCGTCGGCTTCGTCGCAGCCATTGCTGTGTGTTTTCTCGTGTTTGGTTAGGGAATAAATATTCATCGAGTTTCATTCCTTACCGGGAAAGGGGTGCCTTGGATGCTCAAACACGTTTTGTCGGCCTTGATTTGGATCAGATATTTAAGGATTCAAGGCCGCCAAAAAACTCGCCCTCAAGTCACTCCTTTCCCTCTCAGTCATTTCACATGAATAAATATTCACCATAATCAAACTGACGGTCTAAATAAGCTGAACCACCCCGCCCGCACCCTCATATACTACAACACGCAAAAGTGCGAGCGGAGGTGTGTGATATGAATGCTGCGGGTATAATTGTCCATCATTCCGCATGCAGCGCCATTAACGGCAAAGGCTACGACTATATGATTATGAAGAATGGCTCCATCATCCCCGCAACCGTGCCAACCGATCCTAAATACATCCATATCTGTCTGGAGGGGGACTTCTCCCAGCCTGGAGCGGGTTTGTCGCCGGAGGCTGCCGAGCAAATGTTTCTTCTGGTGAAGCTGTCTTTGCGGCTGTCCGGATTGATGCATTTTACAATGCAGGATATCTATTCTCATTCCGAAGAATGCCCAGGCTCATTTTTTCCATGGTCCATGCTTGTGATTTCCGGGAAGGACGGGTATCATTAGCATGAGGTGACAGACGACGAATGGAAAGATTGCAGAAGGTATTGGCTCAGGCCGGGATCGCTTCCCGGAGGAAGTGCGAGGAATATATTACGTCAGGCCGGGTTCAGGTCAATGACGTTGTTGTGCGGGAGCTTGGCACGAAGGTGGACCCCGCGGCAGATGTAATCAAGGTGGACGGCAAGGCCATCAAGGCGCAAAGCAAAACCTATTTGATGCTGAACAAACCCAAGGGGGTTATCACCAGCGCTACCGATCCGGAAGGACGCAAGGTGGTAACGGATTTCCTGCCGGGAGTGAAGGAACGGGTGTACCCGGTGGGACGGCTGGATTATGATACGGAAGGGCTGCTGATTCTCACCAACGACGGAGAATTCGCCAATCTCCTGACCCATCCCCGGAACCATGTGCCGCGGACCTATCTGGCTACGGTGAAGGGCAACCTTCACGGCTCCGTCCTGGACAAGCTGAAGGCGGGGGTGAAGCTGGATGACGGTATGACCGCTCCGGCTGAAGCGGATTATTATGATATCAACCCCGACAAGAATGAAACGGTAGTGGTCATTACCATCTTCGAAGGGCGGAACCGGCAGGTGCGGCGGATGTTTGAGGCCGTGCATCATCCTGTTATCCGTCTGAAGCGGGTGATGTTCGGGCCGCTGGAGATGGGGGGGCTTCCCCGGGGCAAGTTCCGGGCCTTGTCTCTTAAGGAAGTGCAGGCTCTGCGGGAGGAAGCATCTGCAGCAGGCGCTTCCGCCACTTCGGAAGAGACGGGCGGGACAGACCCGAAGTAATTGTTTAAGTGCCGGACGGCCATGTGGCCCCGGCTTTTTTTTGCGCAAATGCTGTCTCTTATATTACACTTAGGAAAAAATCTGATAGAAGTAGAATGCAGGCAGGTGAAGAGGCTTGAAATCGGGCAAACAATGGCTTCAGATCGCCGTTCTGGCAGTGGTGGTTCTTGCCGGCGGTCTGGCCATCGGGAATGCGCTGTTTAACAGGGAGCAGATTCCCCGCGCGGGGGATAAGGCTCCTCCGTTTCAGGTGGGGGATCCGGAGGGCGGGCGGCGCAGCCTGAGTGAATGGGCCGGCAAGCCGCTGGTGCTGAACTTTTGGGGGACCTTTTGCCCGCCGTGTACGGAGGAGATGCCTGCTCTCCAGCGCCAATCGGCCAAATGGGCGGAGCGGGGCGTAGGAGTAGTGGGGATGAACCTGGGGGAGAATGCCGTCACCGTCAGAAGCTTTATCCAGCAGTATGGGATACGGTTTCCTATTTATATGGATGTGGATGATACCGTCCGCAAGGCGTACGGAGTAAATCAATACCCTACCACCTTTTTTATTCGTCCGGATGGCCGGATCCACAAGATCATTATCGGCAAAATGGACGAGGCCACGATTGACAGCACGGTGGAAGCCATGCTGGCCATGCCATAAACCGGTCGGGCTGAGCTGCCTATGGCCCATTCCGGTTTGCACGGGACCTGCCAATTCAAACGGGGAGTGATGCCATGTTCAACAACACCAAATGCGAATGCGGCCACCAGAACCCCACATCCACGGTGCTGTGTGAGGCCTGCGGCAAACCCCAAGGGGAAGATGGGGACGAGGGCCCGCTGGAAATGCGCTACGACGGCATTCTACGGCGCTCGCAGCGTGCCGGCTCCAGTCTTATCGACCGGGTGTGGCGTTTTCTTTCCTCCGTCAGGGTTGCAGTTTGGCTGATTGCCGCCACTCTGCTGCTGTCCACACTCGGTACGGTGTTTCCACAGGAGAATACCTTCCTGAACCAGGACCCGGCGGTTTATTACGAGGAAACCTATGGCGTTATCGGACGGGTTTATTACCAATTGGGCCTCTCCCATACATACGAATCCTGGTGGTTTGTCACGCTGATCATGATGATCGGCGCATCCCTGGTCGTCTGCAGTCTGGACCGGGTGCTCCCCTTATACCGTGGGCTTAACCGGCAGCAGCTCCGCAAGCATCCCCAGTTTATCCGGCGCCAGAGGCTCACGTATACCGGACCGCTTCCCGGGCAGGAGAATGCGCTTTCCGGAACCGTATGGGTCAAGGACACAGCCGCCGCTCTGAAAAGAAAAGGCTACCGGGTGCATATGGAGCTAGACGGACAAGCCTTAATGGCGGAAAAACACCGGTTCAGCCGCTGGGGGCCCTATGTGAACCATATCGGGCTTATTATCTTCCTGGGGGCAGTGCTTGCCCGGAATATCCCGGGCTGGCATATGGACCAGTACCTTGCCTTTCCGGAAGGGGAGCCGGTGAAAATTCCGGGAACGCCTTATTACCTGACGAACGAAAAGTTTACCGTGGATTTCTACGAGGCCGATCCGCAGGTGCCCCGGCTGTATGAGACCCAGGCCGTTCTGTATACCTGCACTGCTGATTGCGGAAACCCGGACAAACTGCCGCTTCTGGAGCAGGTGCACACCCAGAGCATTGCGGTTAATCATCCCCTGCGGTACCAAGGCCTGCTGGCCTACCAGTTTGATTATAAAGAAGCGCCTATGCTGCTGGCGGTCACTGCTGCTCTCCGGGATAAAATCACGGGGGAAACCTTCGGTCCCGTCCAGCTGGATATGCGCCGTCCTCAGACGAGGTATGCAGCGGGCCCGTATTCTCTGGAACTGGACAGCTATTATCCTGAATTCGGCTTAAACGGGGAGGGCCAACCCGTTACCCTCTCCAAGGAGCCGGCTGCTCCAGCGTTCCTGTTCCGGATGAAAGGGCCCGGGCTGCCGGATGAAGGCGACTATTATATGTATTTTCCCCGGGCGGAGGATCAGCAGCGGTTCAGGCAGAATGAACTGAACGGGGAGCTGGGCAAACGGCTGGAGCTGGTTGTGCCCGACACGGAGAATGTGAAGGTGTCTCTTTACACCAGCTACCTGAACATCCGCAAGGAAAAGGCCCTGCCCTTTATCTGGACCGGCGCCGCTGTTTTTATGGTTGGACTGGTGATGGGTTTTTATTGGCAGCACCGTCGGATCTGGCTGCGTGTTGACGAAGGTGTGCTCTTATGGGGAGCGCATACCAACAAAAATTGGTTCGGGCTCCGTAAGGAATGTGCTTCTGTTCTGGAGCGCACGGGCATCATCGTGGATCCCAAATCCCTGGAGAAGGGCGGCATGTCATGAACGGATTTCTTGACGCAGTGGCGGGGGCAAGCGGCGGCTTCCTGCTGGGCGCATTCCTGTTGTATTGCGCCGCCTTTCTCCTGTTCGGAGCGGCGGTTGCCGCCAAACGTCGATGGGACAAAGCCGGCTTCCTGGCCGCCGCCGCAGGGTTTGCCTGCCATCTGCTGTTTTTCTTCACCCGCTGGTACGCAAGCGGCTATATTCCCGTCAGCAATATGTATGAGTTTATGACCTTTTTGGCGATGATGATCGTTTTTGCCGTTCTGGTGTTATATCTGCTGTACAAATCTTCTGCACTTTGTGCGTTCAGCCTGCCGGTGGGAATTGTGATTCTGGCGTATGCCTCCGTTTTTCCCAAGGAGATCACTCCATTGATTCCCGCTCTCCAAAGCCGCTGGCTGGCCATCCACGTCACCCTGGCCGCCTCCGGTGAAGCCTTCTTCGCCGCAGGTTTTGCCGCAGGACTGATGTACCTGATCCGCACTGTGGACTTCCGGTCAACGGATGCCTGCTGGAGAAGGCGGGGGGTGGAATTCACCTTTTTCGCCATGCTGGCGGTTATCGGCTTCGCCGTCAGCAGCCTTGGCTTTCAGGCTTTCGGCTTCGGGGCTGTCTTCGAAACCCCGTCTGTCGGCACTCAGGAGCAGGCTGTGGAAAGCCGGTATACGCTTCCTCCACTTGTGGCTCCTCATGACGGAATTTACAAGGAAGGCAGCGTATTCTTGGGGATGCAGAACGGCCTAGTACAGGCTCCAGGCTGGATGAAGGGAGAGCAGGCGGGACGTAAGCTCAATACGGTGGTTTGGTCGCTGCTCGCCGGAGGTGTGCTGTATGGGGGATTAAGGGCGGCTGCCCGCAAGCCGCTGGGAGCGGTGGTCCAGCCGCTTGTCCGGAGGATGGACCCGGAGGACCTTGATGAGATTGCTTACCGCTCCATTGCTATCGGTTACCCGGTATTTACCTTAGGCGCCTTGATCTTTGCCATGATCTGGGCTCATGAGGCATGGGGGCGGTTTTGGGGCTGGGACCCCAAGGAGGTTTGGGCTTTAATTACCTGGCTGTTCTATGCCGTGTACCTCCATTTGCGCCTTTCCAGAGGCTGGCATGGGGAAAAATCCGCCTGGTTGGCGGTTTTGGGCTTTATAATTGTTATATTTACGCTGATTGGGGTAAATTTAGTTATTACAGGACTTCACTCTTACGCCGGAGTATAATATAATTTGTCATAACATGTCCTAATTTTCACATGATACCGAGCAGGATATTTCGATAAAGGAGTGATTGCGGCTTGGCAGATCTTGGATTGAATATACTGATTGTCGACGATGAAGAAAGAATCCGCCGGCTTCTCCGTATGTACCTGGAGAAGGAAGGCTATAGCATTGAGGAAGCCGAGGACGGAGAGACCGCCCTGCAGCTGGCACTGGAGAAGGATTATGATCTGATTCTGCTGGACCTGATGCTTCCCGGCATCGACGGGGTAGAGGTGTGTGCACGTCTTCGCCAGTTCAAGGCGACACCTGTGATTATGCTGACGGCCAAAGGGGAGGAAGCCAACCGGGTTCAGGGCTTTGAAGTGGGCACCGACGATTATGTGGTCAAGCCCTTCAGCCCCCGCGAGGTGATTTACCGGGTCAAGGCGATTCTGCGCCGCTCATCCGCTACAGCCTATTTGTCCAAGGATGCCAACTCCAGCAATAACATTGTTTTCCCCCATCTGGTTATCGAGCATGACGCCCACAGGGTGACGGCCGGCGGCCAGGAGGTGGCGTTAACACCGAAGGAATATGAGCTTCTGCACTATTTGGCGATCTCTCCGGATAAGGTATTCTCCCGGGAGGAGCTTTTGAAGGATGTATGGAATTATGAGTTTTTCGGGGACCTGCGGACCGTAGACACCCATGTCAAGCGCCTGCGGGAAAAGCTGAACAAGGTCTCGCCGGACGCCGCCGCCATGATCACCACCGTATGGGGAGTCGGCTACAAGCTTGAGGTTCCTAAGTGAGTATTCTGCAGAACATCGTAGGCAAGCTCTGGATGACCATTATCAGCCTGGTTGCTGTTGTGCTCATAATCCTGGGCTTGTTTCTTTATCGGTACATTGACACCAATTTCCCCAAGCTGGGCGAGCAGCAGCGGGATTTGGAGCAATTGGCCTTCAAGATTGTGGCCGAGGTATCTGATAAAGGCAATGACAGCAGCTATTTTGCCGCAATGAATGACGTGTTGAACGCCCAGAGCATCGGCTTGCAATATCTCCGAAGCCCTTCCGGCACGTTGGGCGGGGCACTGCCCTTGGGGGAGATCCTGACACCCCAGGAGCAGCAGCAGGCCCTGGAGGGAACGGTTATCCAGAAGCAGTTTTTTGCGGATGCGGGAAACGGGGATAAGGAGGAGTATCTGGCCATTGCCATTCCCGTGACGGAACCGGGCAACGATGAGGTCATCGGCTCCATCGTGATGTACCAGCCTATCAAATCCTCGGAAAGCCTCCAGGATTATGTGAAGCGTTTGTTTGCCCTGGCCTCCTTTATGGGGTTCCTGCTTACGACCTTCTTTGCCTTTTTCCTGATTACCCGGCTGACCAAACCCTTGAAGCAGCTGCGGCAAGCCGCCAACCTCATTACCCAGGGCCAATATTCCACCCGGGTGTATGTGGGCTCCCACGACGAGCTGGGAGAGCTGGCCCGGACCTTCAACCTGATGGCGGAGCAGTTGGAGGAAACCATCAAGCTTCTGAACAACGAAAAGGCTAATCTGTCTAGAGTGTTGCGCAGCATGTCCGATGCGGTAATTTCCTTCGATACAAAGCATAAGGTGATTTTCGCCAATCCCCAAGGGGAGACCATTCTGAAGGAATGGGGCGAGATTATGTGGAATGATCCCGATCCCGACGGCAGTCCGGCCGCCAATTCCATTCCCGAGCCCCTGCAGCTGCTTTTCGACGAAGTGATCCAGGAAACCAAGGTCCTGACTACCAAGCTTCATGTTCAGCAGGGCGTGTGGTCGGTGGTGATGGCTCCCCTGTATTCCCACAGACGGGCGCGTGGCGCGGTGGCTGTGCTGCGGGATGTGACCGAGGAGCACCGGCTGGAGAAGCTGCGGAAGGATTTTGTGGCTAATGTGTCCCATGAGCTACGGACGCCTCTGTCCATGCTCCAGGGCTACAGCGAAGCGCTGCTGGATGACATTGTCACTACGCCGGAGGAGAAGCATGACCTGGCCCAGGTGATCTACGATGAATCCTTGCGTATGGGGCGTCTGGTAAAGGATCTGCTGGATTTGGCCCGGATGGAAGCCGGCCATATGGAGATGAACATGGGACAGGTGGAGCTGGCTCCGCTGTACCGCAGGGTTCACCGGAAGTTCCTGGGTCTGTGCAAGGAAAAGGACATCCGTCTGGAGTGTGTGCTGCCCGCCGATGACATTGTGCTGCAGAAGGCGGATCAGGACCGGCTGGAGCAGGTGCTGACCAATCTTCTCGGGAATGCCATTCGACATACCATGTCGGGCAAATCCATCTACCTTCGCTACCAGACTCTGACGTACCAGAATTCCTCGGCAGCGTTAATTGAGGTGGAGGATGAAGGGGAGGGCATCCCTCCGGAGGACATTCCCTATATTTTCGAGCGGTTCTACAAAGCGGACAAAGCCCGCACACGGGGCACAGCAGGCGGGACAGGCTTGGGTCTGGCCATCGTCAAAAATATTGTGGAGGCCCATCAGGGCTCCGTTAATGTACGGAGCATCGTGGGGCAGGGGACGACATTTTCTGTCATATTGCC
>JAEWAA010000561.1 GCA_023391955.1 Bacillota bacterium
GGACCTACCTCCGCGACAAGGAGCAAACCGTAGCCAAAGCCTACGGCGCTCTGCGCACGCCGCATTTCTACGTATTCGACGGGGAGCGGAAGCTGGTATACTCCGGGCGGGGGCTGGACAATCCGCGGGAAGCGGATAAGGCCACCGTCAATGATCTGGACCGGGCCTTGTCGGAGCTCGTGGCAGGCAAGCCGTTGTCCGTGGCTTTGACCAACCCCATTGGCTGCAATGTGAAGTGGGAGGGCCAGGACGAACACTGGATGCCGGCAGACGCCTGCGACCTGGTGCCGCGGAGCTGATTTTAATAAGCAAGGATGGAACCGCTGGGAGCGATATACGCCCGGCGGTTTTTTTTCAACGGATTTTCAGGTTGGGCCGTTATAATCAGGGCATCCTGCCGGAAAATCAAACGGAAGCTTGAGGAGGGATTCCATGGTCAAAGGAATTCACAAACTATTCTACATCCTGCTTACCCTGTTCCTGGGACTATTTGTCGCCGCCTCCTTTTTGGTTCGGGCAAAATATCTGTATGCGGTGTACGGAGACACGCCTGTGCTGGAAAAGCAGCAGCTCCAGCTGTTCATCGTTACGGCTGCGGCACTGCTGCTGGCGGGTCTTGGCCTGTACGCTCTATGCCGGAGGCTGGACAGATTCAGTCCGAAAATCATCATTCCGGCTGTACTGGCTGCTTCCTTCGCCGTCCAGACCGCGATTATTTTCCTGTTTCCCCGGCTGCCCACGGACGACTCCCAGACGGTGCTGACCCTGGCCCAAAACATGCTGTACCGGGGGGATTATTCCTCGTTCCAAACCACCGGCTATCTGCATATGTTTCCATTTAACTTTTCCATCGTGCTGTATTTGAAGACGCTGCTGCTGCTGTTCCCGGATAATTATCTGGTCATCAAGCTGTTCAACATCGGGTTCACCCTGGTTACAACGCTGATGGTGTACCTGCTTTACAAGGAGCTGAATGGGAAATCCCGGAGCCGGGATTACGGCGTCCTTATCCTGGCGGCCCTTTATGCCCCGGCGCTGTTTATGAACAACCTCATCTATAATGACGTTATCGCTACGGCGTTTCTTACCTCGGCGCTCTATTTTGCCGTCCGGTTCATCAGGAAAGGAACCCTAAGCCATATGCTCTATGCTGCGGTTCTGCTGGCAATTGGGAATTATTTCAGGAGCATCGGCGCCATCTTTTTGGTGGCTATCGCCATCACTATCCTGCTTCACATCCGGAGAATAGGTGTCAAAAAATCTGTTCTGGCGCTTGCGGTGACGGTGCTGGTTTTTATGGTGCCGGGCTGGACCCAGAATCTGCTGCTTCAGGCAACGGGCAAGGTGGAGGGCTCCGTTAACGCCAACTCCGCTCCCGTCTACATGTGGCTGAACATGGGGGTGAACCAAAGCACCTTCGGCTTTTGGGACAACCGCCATAGCTACAATATTTATCAGCGGCAGGCCGGCTACAACAAGGAGAAGAGCACGGAGCTGTTTAAGGAGGAGATCAGCCGCAAGCTGTCTGAAGCGGAAGCGGGAGACCTTCTCAGGATGTACGCCAAGAAGCTGGTCTGGACCTGGACGGAAGGCACCTACCAGATGGAACGGTACGGCATTGGCAACGGCTCCTCCACCTTTGGCCGGGGTTTGGGCGCCGTAGGGGATAAATACAGCTACACCACCTTTGCCACGGAGATGTTTAAGGGTGACTCCAATGCCAGGGTAGGCCTCATATGGGCCATGTACGCCATGAACATCCTGATGTACGGCTTTATACTGGTCCGGCTTATCGTCGGGCTCAAGTCCGGGCGTTTCGCCGAAACCCCGCTGGTGCTGGCGGTGCTGGGTTTTATCGCATTTTATCTGCTGTGGGAAATCAAGTCCCGTTATCTTTTCCCTATTTACCCGCTGCTGCTGGTGATGTCTTACATGGGCTTTAAGGATATGTACGATGCCATATTCGTGGAAAAGGAGGAGTGAAGGGATGAAAAGCTGGAAGGCTGCCGTCCGTCTTGCGGTGCTGCTCGTCTGCTGCCTGTCCCTGGCGGCCTGTGAATACATCTCTGCCCAGACCATTCCGGATAACGGTCAAAACCGATCCCAAGACCAAGGGAGGATGGAACGGACGCCATAAAATTAGTAGAAAATGGTTGTTTCCGGCATATGGAAAGGTTGTCTAATGTGTATTCCCGGCCTGCTAAGCCGTCTGGCAAGCTGCAGTGCAAATTGGTTATGCCGTGCATATAGCAATTTATTGGAAGATCGTACCATAATGAGCTGTACCGTCCCGCATTTGCTCCTGCAGCAGGTGTTTGACGGGAAGGGCTGATTGAACATCAGGAGCAAGCGCTTATCGGAAGCCTGGGGAAACAGATCCTCAGGCTTTCGTTTATATAGGTTATGAAAACGCTTTATATGGAGGGATAATCGAATGATTGGAATGAACATGAAAGCCGGGCTCCGGAAGTCCTGTTCCATGCTCCTCCTTGTGATGGTGCTGCTTGTGACGGCGGCTGTGGGGGCATCGCCGGCTCCGGTCCAGGCGGCAGGCCCTGCGTCCATGGGCATCATCACCAATTTTAGCGTGCAGGATTCTGCCAACAGCGCGGATTGGTCGCTCCAGTACAGCCTGCAGACGGGGGACAAGCAGTATGGTGACCAAAGCATTACCTGGACTGCGCTGAAGGACCCTTATTACGGCTGGCAGTGGATCCAGACGGCGGCCGATTCCAAAAGCTACACCGGCAGTACGCTGGTCTCCTTCAAGGTGTTGGTGCGGACACAGATTTATGTAGCGGCAGACAAAAGCAAGGCCATCCCTTCGTGGCTGTCGGACTGGTACGATACGGACGACGACATCACCAACAGCGCAGGCAAAACCTTCCGGGTGTACAAAAAGGACGTAGGGGCCAACACGACGGTTTCCCTTGGCAGCGCTGCGGCTGGAGGCGAGATGTATTCCGTCATGGTCAAGGATTTGAGTCCGGTGGGCTGGGCCAGCGTCAATGCCCTTGGTCAGAATGGGACCACCGGCGGTTTGGGAGGCGCCACTGTAACCGCCACCACCCAAGCGGAGCTGGAGGCGTACGCTGCCTCCACGGAACCGTTGGTCATCCGGGTCCAGGGCACCATCCAGATGTCTCCCTGGGGCGCCCGCATTCCGGTGAAATCCAACAAGACCATTCTGGGTATGGGCACCAATGCTACGCTGCAATATGGCGGGCTGCAGGTAACCAATAATGAGAAGAACGTCATTATCCGCAATTTGACCATCAAGGATTCCTTCCAGTCCTGGGACGGCAAGCTGGGGGATTGGGATGCCGTTACCGTGCAGAACGGGGCGCACCATGTTTGGATTGACCGTTGTACCCTGACGCATATGGAGGACGGTTTGGTGGATGTGGTGAAGGGCGCCGATTACGTGACGGTATCCAACACGGAATTCAGCAATCACAACAAAACCTTCGCCGTAGGCAACGACGAATACGATAACCGTCCCAAGGTCACGATCCATCATAATTTCTTCAACGGCACCAACCAGCGCAATCCCCGGGTCAACAATTCGGATGTCCATGTATTCAACAACTATTTCCTCAATCTGGGGGACTACGGTACAGCCAGCCACAATACGGCACAGGTGCTTTTGGAGGCCAATTATTTCAAGAATTCCGAGGATATCACCACCCTGGGGGATTCAACGACCAATGTCGTTTTTACCAGCGACAATATAAAGGAGAATTGCACAGGCGTCAACCAAACCGGGGGTACCACGTTTAACCCGGCCAGCTCTTACACCTACGTGAAGGACAGCGCTTCATCCGTTCCCGCTTATGTCCTGAAGAGCGCAGGAGCAGGCAAGATCCGCAAATAACGGGCAGTTCCCAACTTAAAGGAGGAATTTATGATGATGAAAAAATGGTTCACCGCCGGTGCCGCAGCCGTACTGGCAGCAGCATTATTCGGGCTGGCGCCGGGCGGACAGGCCTTGGCCGCAGCCCCGCTTGCGGACAACAACTTCAACAGTACGGCTGCAGGAAGCCAGCCCTCAGGCTTTACCGTATCCGAAGATGGAGGAACAGTGCGTGTAGCAGCCGTGCCCAGCTCGGCCAACCGCAGTATTTTTCTTAACGACACCAGCACCACGGCCTTATCCGGGTTGAAAAAAAGCTTCACCGCCCAAACCGGCAAGGTGGAGGCCACCTTCAAGTTCATGCAGCCGTCCTTGGTGAATAACACCAAGGTATTCCGCTTCCTCAGCGGGACAACCGCTGCGGTTTCCATCGAAACCATCGGCGGCAGCCTTTCGTACCGGAACCCGGACAGCACCTATGTAACCCTCCAAAGCGGCTACGCCGCCAATACCTGGTACACCATCCGGATCGTAGCTGATCCGGCCACCGATAAGGCGGATGTATATGTCAACGGGGTTAAAAAGGCCAGTGCCGCCACCTTCTTCACCGCTGTTTCCAATATTGACGGGTATGAGTCCTTTACGCCCAACAGTTCCGCCAGCTCCCATTATCTGGACGATATTTTGGTGAAGCCGGTATCCTCCGCAGTCCCTTCAGGCGCTCTTGTTGTCAGCAAAAGCGGGGGTTCCGGCGTATACACAACCGTCCAGGCGGCAATTGATGCCGTGCCGGTCAATAACACAGCCAACGTCACTATTTTTGTGAAAAATGGTACTTATACCGAAAAGCTCAACTTCCCCGCCAACAAGCCGAATATCACGCTAATCGGGGAAAGCGCCGAAGGCACCATCCTGACCTATGCGGATACGGCAAGCTCCGCAGGCGGCACCTCCAACAGCTCCAGCGTTTATGTCAGGGGCAATAACTTTACTGCGGAAAATATCACCTTCCGCAATACCGCCGGCGCCACTGCCGGACAAGCGGTTGCCCTGTATGTGACCGGAGACCGGGCCAGCTTCACCAATGTGCGGATTCTGGGAAATCAGGATACTCTGTATGCCAACGGCGGCAGGCACTATTACCGCAACTCCTATATTGAAGGCACAGTGGACTTCATCTTCGGCGGGGCTACTGCGGTATTTGAAAACTGCGAGATCAAAAGCCTGGGCAACGGCTATGTTACCGCGGCTTCCACAGACCAGGCCACAGCCTATGGCTATGTGTTCATCAACAGCAGTCTGACCCGTTCGGGTTCGTTGGACGACGCTGTTCATTTGGGCCGTCCCTGGAGACCGTATGCCTCGGTGCATTATTTGTACTCCTTCATGGATACTCACATTAAGCCGGAGGGCTGGAATAACTGGGGCAATGCCGCCAACGAAAGCACCGCCCGGTATGCCGAATACGGCAATACCGGCTCCGGTGCCGCGGTATCCGGCAGGGTGAGCTGGTCACGCCAGCTCAGCGCCTCCCAAGCGGCAGCCATCAACACCCAGTCGGTGCTGGCCGGCAGCGACGGCTGGGATCCGGCGCATTAAGCAGGGGGTTCGCCCTTGGCTTAACGGCCCGTTGCCCGCGGGATACCCGCACCTTGACAAACCCCCTCATTATGGATAACATGGTAAGCAAATCGAAGATTCGGCTGTGACGGAGAAATCTATGCGGCAGCCTGCTGTTGAAGCGAACCGGGGATAGTGGAAGCCCGGTACAGCAGCCGCAAGACAGGCGCTCCCGAGCCGGTGACAAGAAAGCGGATGCGGTAACTGTCCCTATGCGGGGTACAGGCGCATCAACTGGGGTGGAACCGCGGGAGTATACAAGCTCTCGTCCCCGGACATGACTCATGTC
>JAEWAA010000573.1 GCA_023391955.1 Bacillota bacterium
CTCCAGTACAGTCCCCGGACCCAATGGTTCCCGGGATTCAGCACGTTATCATAGGGCTGACGGAGAGTCGGCATATTGTTGGGACTTTGCTGCAGCCAGATTTCCGTCTTATATTCCGCACCTGCCGCGAAGGGCTGAACAGTTTTGGCCGGGCCGTCAGGCTGGGGAATGGTCAGGGTGATAGCCGGCCAATCCACCCCATCGGGTCCGGCCACACGGGCTGCCAGCTGCCGGGTTTTGGAGTTGGTGCTGGAGCCGGTGACCAGGCCTAGGGGCATATCAAAACGCTCCAGACGGAAGGTAGCATACTTCTCGGAAACAACGAAATCTGACGGCACGGCCATACGGGTGGCGATGGTGCCGTTTTTGTCGGCCTGAATTTGGTCATAGGTCAGGGCAGCCCCGTAAATCCGGAGCGAGTCCAGCAGACCGCGGTAGCTGTATTTGATCATCGCTCGTAAGGCAGAGTCATAGTGCCACTCCGTGCCGATCAGCATATCCACATCATTGGGCAAAGCACCGGGATTAACAGCGGAGGCGTTCACGGAGCCGATCAGAGTCCCGTTGACATAAAATTTGACGCCGGCTTCCTCCTTGAAGGTGACAGCCACATGAAACCATTGTCCCGCCTGGATGTCCGGGGAGGTGAAGGTCCAGATGTTCCATTTCTCACCGTAATCGTAGCCGAAGCGGAGCTTATTGCCCTCCAGGCCCAAATAGAAGGTGGTTCCCTTCCAATTGGCATCCCGCTTGCTGACGATGGGCTGATAGGAGTTCAGGTCCTGGGGTTTGATCCAGGCGGAGATGGTCATTTCACTGCTGATTTTATCCAGCAAGCCGGTGTTGGCTACCTTGGCCTGATCGGCGCCGGTCAAAGACAGGGCTTTGCCGCCTCCCGTCCTGCCATCCACAAAAGAGGCAGGCGCCGTTATGGCTCCCGACAGTCCCAAGCCGCTGCTGTCTGTGAGAAGGCTTGCATCATGGGCATCAGGCTCCATTTCGTAACGCGCGATGAGAGGAGCCGGAATCACGTCCTGAGTAACCACCTGGAGCGCGTCGCTGGGCGCAGAACGGTTGCCTGCCAGATCCACAGCCTCCACACGGAAGCTGTACGAGGTAGCCGGGGACAATCCCGTAAGCTGCCAGGAGGTCCCGGTGGTGTACGTCACTAACTCGGTGCCGGAATACAGGTTATAACCCATAACAGCGATATTGTCCGTAGCCGGATTCCATGTTAAATCCAATTGGGTATCCAGAACATTGGCTGCGGCAAGTCCGGTTGGTTTCGACGGCAGCTCGTTATCGGGCGCCGCGGTGCCGTACAGGTTCAAGTCATTGATGGACCAGAAGACCCCAGCCGAGCCGGTGAGAACAACCCTTATAAACTTGGCCGTTTGCTCCGGAAAGGTGACGGTAATGCGGGAGGTACTGCCTGTTCCTGATGCAACTGGCTCGCTCCAGCTGGTGCCGTCGTGGGAGACGCGGATCTCATATTTGCGGGGATAGTCCCCTCCCCCGTCCATCACAAGCTTATTGTAGGCTTTATCTCCCGGACCGGTATCCACCTGGTACCACATGCCCGAGGTTTGGGCGGAACCGGAGGTCCACCGGGTGCTGGTGCTGGCGTCGATACCCTGTTTAGCGGAGGCATCCCCTGCAGAAGCCTTCGCGATCCACAGAGTCCGGTTCAGGGCACCGGTGGTGGTCACCTGCAGAGGGGTCCCGGCAGGCGACGGATTTCCAGCCGCGTCCAGCGCGGTTACGGTGAACGAATAGTTTGAGCCGGCGAGAAGTCCGGGGACCTTGAAGGAATTGGTCTGCGAAAAGCCCACCCATTGGGCCCCCGAATAAATGTCATACCCGTAAATAGCGGAATTGTCCGTTGAGGGGGTCCAGCTCAATTGAACCTCCGTATCATATACGGCGCTTGCCTGAAGACCGGCCGGAACGGTAGGCGGCACATTGTCCGGGCCCCACTCCCCGAAGAGATTCAGATCGTAAACTGACCAATAGTTGCCGTTAGCGGCATTGGAGGTAATCCGGATATAACGAGCCGTTTGGACCGGGAATTCCACGGTCAGCACGGAGGTTGTCCCTGTTCCGGTGGCAACAGGCTCTCCCCATGTGCTCCCGTCCGCAGAAACGGACACGCTGTACTTGCGGATATAATCGCCGTTCCCCTCCAAAACCAGCTTGTTATAGGTTTTGGGAGCAGCTCCGGTATCAATTTGAAACCACATTCCCGCCGTTTGGGCGGTTCCGGATGTCCACCGGGTGGAGCTTAGATGGTCAACCGCAAGCTTTGCCTCCGCTGTTTTATGGGAAGCGCTTACGGACCAACCCGCACGATCCAGCGCCCCATTGACCAAAAGGTAAGCCTGGCTGGCACCAGAGGTATTGCCTGCGGCATCCCTGGCTTTGACCGTAAAGGTGTGGTTTCCTCCCCCGGCAAGACCGGTGACCCAATAATGGGGGGATCCATTAGTGGTGGAGCCAACAAGAGTCCCTCCATCATAAATGTCATACGCCGCCACTCCTGTATCATCCGTGGAAGGTGTCCAAACCAGATGGACAGAATCCGGCGTTCTCCATATGGAGCCCGGATTCGCAGGAGCTGTTGGAGGCTGAGTATCGGCAAGCGCTTTCACGATTGGAGCAGGAAAAGCCGAAGAAACCAGTCCCATTATTACGGTTAAGACCAAAAGGATAGATGTCCATTTTTTAGCAATTTTCCTCATCATTTACCTCCTTCTTATTGTCCCGCACTAACCCTCAACATTAGAACTGACAAGCCTTCCGACAATTCAGGTCCACCCCCTCCCGACGATTAATATTTATTACTTTCCAGCACAGCTACATGGTAATTGCATTGGTATTTCGGGGCAACATACATATTTCCCACACCTAACCAAATGTCCAAAACCCGATAAGGACGGCAAAAAACCGGCGCTTTTGCCTGCGCCGGCCTGATAATAACACAACTGCAATTTAGTGTGTGCCCAGTTGTCCTTTATTTATATCCGTGGTGCCCAAATGGTTGTTGGACAGGATTTGGTCCACCTCATGCTTTACGCCTGGATCCTGCTTGATGAGATCCTCCACCCGGTCCAAGGATTGGTTGGTTTCGGGTTCCTTGTGGGTTTTGATGTTCCGGTCGGCCATGGACATCATCGCCTTGTCCACTACCTTGGAGAGGTTATCCCCCATTTGGGAAAATCCCATCAAAACCGTTTTGTTCGTCCTGTTCATATACATGACTGCCGCCGCGCCAGCTGCAGCGCCTACCAGGAAGCTTGTAAACTTCATTGATTTTCTCCTCCTTCGTATAGTGCGATTGTTCTTTCGGGTTTATTTTCGTCTCCGGACCCCACTCTTATGTGAGAAAAAAATAGGGATTCATGGCTGCATTGTGGTAAAATAAGCCGGAAAGGTGGTTACTTTATGAGCTTAAAACGAAAAAAGGCTGCGGCTCTGACAGCCGCGGCTGCAGCAGCCCTGATGCTGGTCTCCTGCGGCACCCCGTCAACAGACCAGAAAACACCCGTATCCGCTTCACCTGCCGGCACCGCAACCTCCATACAATCACCGGCTCCGGCCGCAAGCCAGACGGCTCCTTCGGCCTCTATAGCGTCAACCGCCACGGCAGCGCCAACACCCACTCCCTCACCCGCCGCTGCGGTTAAACAATACCGGATCAATAAAAATTATGATGTGGTTCCTTTGGATACCGCTCCCGAAGCCGATAAAAAAGTGGTTTTGCTTACCTTTGATGACGGGCCCAAAAAAGAAGACATGCTCACCCTGATTCTGGATACCCTGGACAAGCATAAAGCCAAGGCCATCTTCTTCGTCAACGGTAACCGCGTCAAGCAGAACCCGGCTTTGCTAAAGCTCATCCATGAGCGCAAACAAACCATCGGCAACCACACGTGGGACCATGTGGATCTGAAGAAAGAACCGCCGGAAAAAGTGGACAGCCAAATTAACGATGTTCAGACAATTGTGAAGGAGCTGACCGGGGAAGCGCCTGTATTCTTCCGGCCGCCCAATGGATCCGGCAGCGATTATGTCCGGGAAGCAGTGAAAAAAGCGGGTATGGTCTATATGACCTGGTCCAACGGCTCCTTGGATTGGGAAACCAAAACCGCGGACAAACCCCAAGAGGTTATCGATAATGTCATGAAGCAGCTCCATTCCGGCAGCAATATTCTGATGCATGAGCTGGCCTGGACCGCGGAAGCGCTGGACAAGCTGCTGACCGAGCTGGAAGCGAAGGGCTACAGCTTTGTGGACCCGTCATCGATTGCCTTGGAATAACAGGAGGACTCAAATGGACATTATTCAGCTTACACCTGACAATATCGCCCGGGAGCACATTTGCTGTGTCATCGCGGATAAAAAGGGGGAAACCTGCGTTTCCTCCAAAAAGGCCTGGATGTCGGCCCGTTTTGCCGACGGCTTGATATTTAAACGGTTGGATGCCCGCGGCAAGGTTTTTATTGAATACATACCCGCGGAAAAAGCCTGGTGCCCTATCCATGCCGACGGTTATATGCATATCAACTGCTTTTGGGTATCCGGACAATTCAAGGGTCAGGGTTATGGCAGCCGGCTTCTGGAGGAATGTATCACTGACGCCAAGGCAAAGGGTAAACATGGACTGACGATTCTGGCCTCCTCCAAAAAGCAGCCTTTTTTATCGGATGGGGCTTATCTGAAGAAAAAAGGGTTCCTTGTTGCTGATCGGGCAACCCCTTACTTCGAGCTGCTGTACCTTCCCTTTGATCCAGACGCCCCTCTTCCCCGGTTCAGAGAAACGGCCAAGTCGGCTAAAACCGATGAGGACCAGGGGTTTGTCCTGTATTACACCAATCAATGCCCGTATACCGATAAATATGCGCCGCTCATCCGGGACATGGCGCAGGAGCGGAGCCTGCCTTTCCGGCTGATGAAGCTGGAATCTGCCGAGGAGGCCCAAGCCTGTCCCGCTCCCTTCACCACCTACAGCTTGTTTTATAACGGCAGCTTTGTGACCCAGGAGATTCTGTCGGAAAAGAAGTTTTCCGATCTTCTTGCGAAGCTTTAAAGCAGGCCCAAAACGTACAAAAAGCCCCGCGCCGGGAATAATCCCAGCCGGGGCTTTGCTATATCTTACAAATACTCGTTTTCGTGGCGAGCCTTCAGGCGGACCCAACGGCGTTCCACTTCTGCTTCAAAGGATTTATAGGCTTCTTCATATTCGGGTTTCACCATATGCTTGGTTTTGCCCATGGTTTTCAACCAGTCGGACAGCGGAACCCGCTTGCCCTTGTCTTCCGGGTTGTAGGTGATGGTGGTGACACCATGCTCGATTTCCAGAAGCGGGAAGAAGCAGGAATCAACCGCAGCGCCGATAATGGAGGTGCCTTCCTTCTCCTCGGACAACCAGTTCAGCGGGCAGGTGATCAGGATTTTGCCGTACACCAGACCTTCGTTTTGAGCATACCATTGTGCCTTGGCAGCTTTCTTCACCAAGTCCTGCGGGAATGCTTCGGAGCCTGTGAAGACATAAGGAATATTGGTAGCCGCCATGATTTGCGCGGTGTCCTTGTGGTGGAACATCTTGCCGCCTTGATGCTTGCCTACGTTGGAGGTAGAGGTTCTGTGTCCCAACGGAGTGGAGTAGGACAGCTGGGCACCGGTGTTCATGTAACCCTCGTTATCGTACTCGAGAATGATCATCTTGTGGTTCCGCAGAGCGGCACCGATGGCCGCGCCCATACCGATGTCCATGCCGCCGTCGCCGGTAACCATTACAAAGGTAAAGTCGTCCTTCAGACCCAGATGATCCAGTTCACCGCGGGCTTTGCGCTGCCAGAAGGCTTCCACTACGCCGGACAGGGTAGCAGCACCGCTTTGGAACAGGTTGTGAATATATGTTGCTTTATGGGCAGAATACGGATAGCCGGTGGTAACAACCATCGCGCAGCCTGTATGGAACAGAGAAACGATATCGCCTTCGATACCCTTGAAGAACAGCTCCAGGCCAGAGAAAATACCACAGCCGGGACATGCGCCGTGTCCGGGGGCGATCCGCTTGGGCTTTTTGGTCAAAGCGCGCAGCGGCGGAACCTTCACGTTCAGCTTGCCGGATGCTTCGTCCTTGGTTACGGTGATCAGACCGGTCTTCAGGTCTTCAAACTTCATCGGGTTCAGTACACGCTTCATCTTCTTGTCCGGATCGCCAGGAGTATGTCCGTAATAGGAAAACGGAACCTCTACCTTGCCCTTGGCAACGGCTTCCAGAGCAAATTCGAACATGGCGTGGCCGTCTTCGGCGAAGAAGTCCTTGCCGCCCAGGCCATAAATCCGGCTGATGACCATAGTGGACGTATTGCCATGGGTGAAGAGTGCTGCTTTGATTTCGTTAACCATATTGCCGCCGTATGCGCCGTAGGAATCCGCACGGTCGCCGACAGTGATGGCCTTCACGTTTTTGAGGGCTTCGGCGATTTCCTTCTGCGGGAAGGGACGGATGATGTTCGGCGCAATAGAGCCGGCTTTGATGCCCTTTTCGCGGAGCTGGTCAACCACATCCTTGATGATTTCCGAGGAGGAGTTCATCAGGAACACGGCAACCTCCGCATCTTCCATGCGGTACAGATCAAGAATCGGATAATCGCGGCCTGTCAGTTCCTTGTACTCCTGGCGGATGCGGTCATACACGGCACCGGCACGGTACATGGCTTCGGATTGCTGGAAGCAGTTATTGATATAGTCCGGCTCGTTCATGTACGGGCCGACAGTAATCGGATTGTTGCGGTCCAGCACGTCGGGGTAACCGGCCTTTTGCGGCGGCTCGCCAATGAAGGCATGCACGTCCTCGCGTTTGGCGAAGGTTTGCACCCGGCGTTTTTGGTGAGAGGTGAAGTATCCGTCGGAAGCAACCATTACAGGCAGACGTACTTCCGGGTCTTCAGCCAGCTTGATAGCAAGGATGTTCATATCGTATACGGCTTGGGGATCGCGGCACATCAGAATCGGCCAGCCGGTGTTCAAGGCAAAGTACAGGTCAGAGTGGTCACCGTGGATATTCAGCGGACCGGATACGGAACGGCAGACCAGATTCAAAACCATGGGAAAACGGGTACCGGATTGTACAGGCATTTGCTCCAGCATGTACAGGTAACCGTTGGCGCTGGTGGCGTTGAATACCCGTGCGCCTGCAGTGGACGCGCCGTAACAGATACCCGCGGAGCTGTGTTCGCCGTCGGCGGGAATCAGCTTCACGTCATGCTGGCCGCTGGCCTTCATGAGGTCCAGGAACTGCGCCACTTCGGTAGAAGGAGAAATCGGGAAATATCCCATTACATGATAGTTAATTTGATGGGCGGCATACGCGGCCATTTCGTTGCCGGATTCGTATACCATCCGTTGTTCGACTGTGCCTTCGGTAACTTCTCTCTTTATCTCGATAGACATAGTAATCCTCAGCTCCTCTCTTAATTAAACGTTAGCCGCAAGGTCGAAGCGGTGCGGTACGCGGTGCTCTTCGCCGTAGTTGCCTTCCTCGCGCTCACCGGTGAGGGCTTCTGTCGGACAGGCGATTACGCACTTCAGGCAGCCTTTGCAGTATTGGTAATCAATGCCTTGAAGGAACATCTGCGGGCGTCCCTTCTTATCCGGCTGCTCTTCCCATACGAAGCAGAAGTCAGGGCAGACGTTATCGCACGCGGCACAGTGGATGCACTTGTCTTCATGGTAATGCGGCATCATACCGGAGCGGGAAATGGACAGGTTCTTCAATACGCTGTTACCAGGGTTTACGATTACGCCGCCGATGGGCTGGGTCTCATAACCCAGGACCGGAGTATCATGGCGCACGAATGCCGGGAAGGAGTCGCCTTCTTCCAGCTTGTAGGTTTGGAATTGAACTTCGTTATATGCGCGTTCGAAGGTGCGCAGCGCAGGCTCAACAGCTTGCGGATATTTCTTCTCCAGGGACTTGCGGATAACGTCGCGCATGATTTGGGGATCAAGGAAATCGACGATCCGGAAGATGGCTCCCATCATCGCCATGTTAACCTTGTTCTTCTCTTCAAGCGCAATGCCGATGGCATCAATAACAGCTACGGTACCCGCCTTCAGCTTCAGCTTCTGCTTTACTTCCTCCGGAGTGCCGGTGGAGTTGACCAGAATGATGCTGTCCTCGGTTACGCCGCTGGTGACGTCCATGGTTTTGTACAGAGACTCGTGGAACACAACCACCACATGGGGGTGCTCAACGGGAGTGGTATCCCGGATGTTGGTATCAATATCGCAGAAGCGGATATGCGCCTTAACCGGAGATCCTTTCTTTTCCGAGCCATAAGAAGAAAAGCTGACACCATTCAGGCCTGCGCCGACAACGCCTGCCTCAGCCAGCATCTTGCCGGCCAGGTTAGCCCCGAGGCCGCCGATGGATTCCATGCGGATTTCAAAGAATCCGAGTTCATTCTTCTTGGGTAAGATAGACATATAAGTGTTATCCCCTTTCTCCCTCGAATCGGAGGAAGTATATATAACCCGATGAAAATCAATGATTCCCGTCAGGCAAAACAACGTGACAAAATTGCGAAAAAATAAAATTAATATTCTTTACAAGTGATTATAACAATAAGTGAAAAGAGTAGCAACAGTTTTTATTAGCAGTTCAGGATAAGCTTTCATGAAAGCGCAACAACAGCCTAAAAACGGTGTCCACGCCTGCTAAATCGGGAAAAGCCTTCCTGCTCTTTTCTCATTATAGATATATAACAGTTCCTTGTAAATGTGTAATACAGCTATTCAAGCAAATGAATTTTTTCACAATCCTCCGAGGTACGACCAGACGATCAAAACTACAATCAGCGACGTGAAAATCCCCACCAAAAATCCGTAAAAACGCCTGCTCCATCTGCTCCTGTCCGTGGCATGCAGCCTGCTGCGCGGAGGAAGCTCCGTCGCCTCCAGCTCCTTCTCCGTCATGTCGCTTCCCCCTTCCCGAATCTCAATATCAAGCCCATGACCAGGTCGATGACAAAATGCGCAAGAATCGGACACCAAATCGTACCCGTTTCCTGATAAATCCATCCTAATCCATAACTGATGCAGAAGACAAGTCCAGTTGGCACCCAATGCCTCAGATAACGGACATGAATGGCGGCAAATAATATGCTTGTCCAATACGGACCCCAGGCATGCTGAATGGCCCCGCGGAAAAGCAGCTCCTCACAGATGGCGGCAACGGCGGAAATCAAGGCAATATGCCAGACGGCCCGGCTGCCGAACAGCATCTTATTGATGCCGCCGTCATCCGCCGCTTCCTCCGGCACCCAGCGGGACACAAGCAGGTCCGCCAGAAGCACGGCGGAGCCGAAGCCGATTCCCCAAGCCACAGCTGCGCCGGGATCGGCCGTTTGGAACAAACGAAGGGGATTTTGTCTTTGAATGAGAAAGATAATGAGGGAAACGGCCAGCGTCAGGCCTTGGGTCATATAAAGATTCATTAGTAGAAGCCTGTCGTTGGCTGCATCTATTTCCAGAGTCCTGCGTAATGTATCACGAAATTTCAGTTTTTTCACCTTTTTTCCAGTCCATTCTACTTATTTTCTTTTGGAGAGTTATCCCCTATACTATTCATATGTCGAAACTAGTCGCAGACAACATTGTCTAACAAAGGAGCAATTTTTGTATGGATAAACGCCTGACGAGGTCGGACTTTGTTTTTATTCTGGTCTTCATCTTCATGCTTGTTTTCGCCCTGGGCGCTTTTTTCTTCGGTATGAAAATCGGAACGGACCGGACCGACGCCAAATACTATGACTTGGTGAAGCAGCGGAAGGAAGCCGGTGATCAGACCGCTTACAATCAATCGTATCTCGTATCCTTTTATCATACCGTATATTTGCCGTTTCGAGAATTCAATTTGAAGTGGTCTGAAAGTATGGAGCAAATCGAAAGCCAAACCGGCGGCACGGATGCCTCTTCTCTACTTAAAAGTCTGTCCAAGCTGGCAGAGGACAAATATCAGAACACGCTGACCCAAACTGTGCCCGACACCTCTCCCCTGCTGGTGGAAGCGCAGGAGGAGTATCTGAAGAGCCTGAAGCTGTTCGCAAAGGCCGCAGACAGCATGCAAGCAAGCGCCAACCAGGTGGCCCCTACTGTTCTTATGGGCAATATCAGCAAGGACGCCTCTTTTACGGAAGCGATGAATTTTGCCCTCTCCGCGCAAAAGAAATATTTCGATTCCATTGTGAAATGGCATCAGCTGATGGATTCCTCCGCCAAGGGTACGGAGGCTCTGAGCGGCGAGCTGGCCTTCAATGACTGGAGCCAGCTGGATCTGAACCTGAAGAATGCCTACCTGGCCGGTCTTCTGATCCAATCCAGAACCTTCGGCTCCTACACGCCGCAGGATGTGACCCTGCGGGTGGACGACATGATCCGCACCGGCCAGGCCAAAAAACTGAATCTGACCACTGTTCCGCAGGTGGTGGAGCTTTTGGTGAATACCCAGGCTGTGCGCCCAGGGGATTTTGTACAAGGCAAGAGCAAATATTACGGGGGCGAAATGCTTCCGCAGCTTCCCTTTTTCTCCAAAATCGAGTAAGGACCCGCAGAACCTGTGCATAGGCACAGGTTTTCGCTTATCCAAAAACCCATAAAAGATTTTTGTTGACAGGTTTGACGCCGCATGTTACATTATGAAAAACCTTAACACGACAAAGCATTGAAGGAACAACGTATTAGGAAGCCTTCAGAGAGCCGGTGGATGGTGCGAACCGGCGGCCGCAATAATACTGTCCATTCCGGAGCAGATCTACGAACCCGCCATCGCGGCCAAGTATATCCGGCAGGAAGCCGTTATCTTCTTCTATCGGTCAGACATGACCGGCTAAGGCTGCACATGCGAATGTGCGGCGAACAAGGGTGGCACCACGGAGATCAGACTCCCGTCCCTTCTCGCGATTTTGGCGGGAAGCGGACGTGGAGTTTTTTTGTTGTACCCGTAATCGGGCCATACGCCGGCGGGATCAAGGAACATATACAGGAGGGAAACGAAGAATGGTAAAAGTACTGGTATTGGATGGAATCAGCGATCAAGGTGTTCAACTGCTTAAGGATGCTCCCGATGTTCAAGTGGACATCAAGGCCACTATGCCCGAGGATGTGCTGGTGGAGGTTATCGCCGATTATGACGCCGTGATGGTCCGCAGCCAAACCAAGGTGAACGCCCGCGTTATGGAAGCCGCTAAAAACCTCAAGGTTGTAGGACGCGCCGGTGTAGGCGTGGACAATATCGATCTGGAAGCCGCCACCAAACGCGGTATCGTGGTAGTTAATGCTCCCGACGGCAACACCATTGCCACTTGTGAGCTGACCTTCGGCCATATCCTTGGCCTCTCCCGGATGATTCCCCAGGCGTACAAGAAAACCGTAGGCGGCGAATGGGACCGCAAAACCTTCGTAGGTGTGGAGCTGCGCAACAAGGTGCTGGGTATTATCGGCATGGGCCGGATCGGTAGCGAGGTTGCCAAACGTGCCAAAGCCTTCGGCATGAACGTGATCGGCTTCGACCCTTTTATGACCGACAAACGCGCGGAGGAAATCGGCGTGAAGCTGGGCACTGTGGATGACATCGTCCGGAACGCCGACTTCATTACTGTACACACTCCGTTGACTAACGATACCCGCAACATCATCAGCCGTCCTCAATTCGAAGTGATGAAGAAGGGCGTGCGCATCATCAACTGTGCCCGCGGCGGCATTATCGACGAAGCCGCTTTGGTGGAAGCCATCGACGCCGGCATCGTTGCCGGAGCAGCCTTTGACGTATTCATCAAGGAGCCGCCGGAAGCTGACCATCCGTTCCTGAACCATCCGAAGATTATCGTTACCCCTCACCTGGGTGCCTCCACTGTGGAAGCGCAGGAGAATGTAGCGGTAGACGTATCCGAAGAAATCCTGCATATCCTGCGCAACGAGCCCTTCAAAAACGCAGTCAACATGCCTTCTGTACCGGCCAACGTATTGAAAAAGCTGCAGCCCTTCTTCAACCTTGGGGAAAAGCTGGGCAAGGTTGCCGGACAGCTGGCTGACAACGGTCTTCATGAAATTGCCATCAACTACGCTGGCGATTTGGCCGATGTGGATGTGAATCCGCTGACCCGTTACATTGTACTGGGTGTGCTCTCCAACCACCTGGGCGAGGATGCCAACGTCATTAACGCCCTGCATCTGGCCAAGGCGCGGGATATTAACGTAGTGGTCACCAAAACCTCCGCGACCAAGAGCTTCACCAACCTGGTAACCGTTACGCTGAAAACTGACGACAAGGACAGCGTGGCTGCCGGTACGCTTCTTGCCGGATACGGTGAACGCATCGTCCAAATCGGCCAATATCCGGTGGATATTTCCCCGGAAGGCCACGTGCTCTTCATTGCCCATAACGACAAACCCGGGATTATCGGCAAGGTCGGTACCCTGCTCGGCGATACTGGCGTAAACATCGCCACCATGCAGGTAGGCCGCAAGGTTGTAGGCGGCGACGCCATCATGCTGCTGACCATCGACAAGGAAGCCGATGATACCCTTCTGGCTGCGTTGAAGAACCTGCCTGAGATTACAACCGCCAAGGCTGTTAGACTGTAATACAACCCCATAAAGACATATCCTTCCCTCAAATTGGCTTCGCCAATTTCGAGGCCCTCACACCCCATCCGGCCTATGGCCTGGACCGGGGTGATCGGTCAGCGGCAGCACCAGCTTAATCACGGTGCCCCCGCCGGGGCTGCTGGAGATGAACAGCCCGTACGCCAACCCGTAGCCGATGCGGATGCGGTCCGCCACGTTGCATACGCCCAAGCCCCGGCGTTCGCCTGTCTCCGGCAGGTCCTCGTGGGTGGTGCCCCGTTGGCCTTCATACTGGAAGGCCGCCAGCTTGCCCGGCTCCATACCGATGCCGTTGTCTTCCACCCAGAACACCAGCCGCTCCTGCTCAACTTCCGCCCGGATCCGGATGCTGCCCATGTACCCGATGCCCTCGAACCCGTGCTGGATGCTGTTCTCCACCAGCGGCTGCAGGGACAGCTTCGGCATGGTGCAGCGCAGAAGCTCCTCCGGCACCTCGATCTGGTAATCGAACAGCTCCTCGAAGCGGAACTTCTGGATCTCCAGATAGCTGGTCAGATGCTGCAGCTCCTGCTCTACGGTAATTACATCCTTCTGCTGGATGCTGATCCGCAGCAGATTGCCCAACCGGGCCACCATCTGGCTGACCTTCCGGCCCTGATTTTGCACCACCAGAATATTGATGGACTCCAGCGCATTAAACAGGAAATGGGGTTTGATCTGCGCCTGCAGCGCCTGGAGCTCCGCCAGCTTCTTGCGCTCCTGCTGGCGCATGACCTCATGCAGCAGCTCCGCCACCCGGGATACCAGGCTGTTGAAGCCTTTGGCCAAAAGCGACATTTCATCCGATCCCACCACCGGCAGCCGTGCCGACAAATCCCCGCGCTCCACCATCCGCATGAACTTCACCGTCTGAATGACCTGGCGGGTCACACGGTTGCTGAAGAACAGCAGGAACAGCACCGCCGAGAAGGCACAAACCAAGAGCAGCACACCCAACCAGCGGGCATACAGCATCACCTCCCGGGAGAGGGATACCCATGAGGTGACCGAAACCAGCCGCCAGTCCTCCACCCCCAGCTCCACGCTGGCCAGCAGGCTGTCATGCCCCTCGAAGCGGGTCCTGCCGGTCTGGTACGCCTCCCCGCCGTCCAGATGGCGGTATTCCGTCAGCTCCTTCAGACGCCTGCCGTCTACAGCCCCGCCGCTGCTGTCAAAAAACACCAACCCACTCCCCGATACGATCAGGAAGCGGGTGGCGTACTGCTCCTCCTTGAAGCGGAAATGGCGGAACACCGTTTCCAGCCCGGAGTTTTTCATTTGCACCAATAGCATTCCCTTATCCTGCAGCGTCAGAATATCCTTCACCACCCGGATCTGGGTGAATTCCGTCCCGCTCCCTGTCACCTCCGGGTATTCGCCGGGCCCAACCCACAGGGGCAGCCCTTGCCGGCGCACCGCCTCCTGGTATACAGGCTCCGCCTTAAAGTGGCCGAAGGGCATGGCGGAGAAGGATTCCTTAGTAAAAATCTGATTGATTCTGCTGTTTTCAAAGGTATACATAAACGCGTAGCTTACAGAAGGATGGTTCACCAGCAGCTCCCGGAAGCTCCGCTGCACCTTGTTCAGCTCCAGATAATCGATTTTGTCGATATCCTTGCCGCTGTCGGAGCGGTTGTTCAGCACATCCTGAAGGGATTCGCTGGCCACTGTGCTGTCCGTCACCTTGTCCATCTCCATAAAGCTGAAGCTGACGCTTTGGCTTAATGCCCGGAGCGTCAGCTCTGATTGCTGCGCATACTTTTCTTCAATAATGCCGCTGAGCAGATGGTAGCCCAGAACCCCCAGAACCGACAAGGGCAGGATAAAACACAGGAGAAACGCACCGAACAGCTTGCCTCTTAAGGTCATATGCGCTCCTCCTGTCTGTTCATTGAAATACATATTCACCAGCCAACCCCGAAAGTCCTCCCGCTCTGGAGCCTGTTTCCAATCCGCCTTAGCCCTTCACGCTGCCTGCAGTAATCCCTTCGATAATCTTCTCCTGCAGGAAGCCGTAGAGGATCAGGACGGGCACTACGCTGTAGACAATTCCTGTGCAGATCAAGGCATAGTTGGTTTGAAAAGAGTCCCGGAACCCCACCATGCCGGTGGGCAGGGTTTTCAGCGAGTCCTTGCTGATGAAGAAATTTGCCAGCAGGTATTCATTCCACACCCCCAGGAAATTCACGATAAACACCGTCACCAGCACCGGCAGGCTGACAGGCAGCACAATCCGGACAAACAGCCCCAGCGCGCTTAAGCCGTCCATAATCCCGGCTTCCTCCAGCTCATTGGGCACCGATTTCATAAAGGCGGCGATGAGCAGCACACTCATGGGTATGGCTCCAGCCGTATATGGCAGGAACAAGGCCCAATGGGTGTTCAGGATGCCCATCCGCATGACCAGAATGTACTGGGCGATAAACAGGACATTGCCGGGAATGAGCATTCCAAGCAGCACAAACTGGTAGAGAATCCGGCTGGTGCGCAGGAGCTTCATCCGGGTAACAGCGAAGGCGCAGGCTGCCGCCAGCAGCACCCCCGCCGCAGCCGAAGCCAAGGACAGGTAGAGGCTGTTGAAGAAATAGACGCTGATCTTGGCCTTCACCCAAGCCTGCACATAGTTCTGGAAGTACAGATCCGTGGGAAACGCAAAAGGGTGGTTGGCGATTTCGATATTGCTTTTTTTCAGAGAAGAGAACACCACAAACACAAAGGGAAACAGAATAACCGCCACATACACCAGCAGGACCACATGGGGCAGCATACGCTTGAGCCTTACACCTGCAGACGTCATTCGCTGTCTCCCCCTTCCATGGCCCGCCCCAGCGTAAGCTGGTACAGAGCGGTGAGCACCAGTGCAAAGGCAAAGATAATCAGCGAGATGGCGGTGCCGAAGCCGTAGCTGGGATTCACACCCATGGCATGGTTCACCAGGTACGAGGCCATTACCTCCGTGGCTCCCACCGGGCCTCCTTTGGTCATCACCAGGATAATGTCCACCACCCGCATAGCTCCGGCGATGGAGAGCATCACCACTACGGAGATAATGGGACGGATCAGAGGAACGGTGACATACCAGGCCCGTTTGAAGCCGTCGGCGCCGTCGATTTCCGCCGCTTCGCCGATTTCCCGGGGAATGGCCAGAATCGCTGCCAGCACCAGCACGATATAGAAGCCAATCCACTGCCAGGCATTGGTGATCAGCACCGCCAGCATGGCCCATTTCCCCTCTGCCAGCCAGTAGATGGGTTCCACGCCGAACAGGCCAAGCAGCTTATTCAGCGGTCCGATCTCCGGCTCATAGATGAAACCCCAGAGAATCCCGATGACGGAGGTGGATAGGATGGACGGAATGAACACGGTGGTTTTGTAGAAGCGCTGCAGCCGCCGGACGCCGCTGATGAGAATAGCCAGGAAGATAATCAGCGGCACCTGGACGCCTACCGAAAACAGGATAAAATACAGGTTATTGACGATGGCACTGCGGAAATCCGGGTCCCCGAAGGCTTTGGTAAAATTCCCGAATCCCACAAACTTGTATTGCTCCAGCCCGTTCCAGTCGGTGAAGGCATAGAAGGAGGAGCTTAGCATGGGATAGACAAAGAACAGGCAGTACAAAGCCAATGCCGGCGCCACCAACAAGACGTATATGGCCGGGTTGCGGAGAGTCTGCTTCATGATGGGCGTCCTTTATTTGGAGTTGGCTTGCTTTTGCACCTGATCCAGCTTGTCGGTGACTTGTTTGGCGGTTGCGCCGCCCGAGATGAGCTTCTGGATTTGCGTTTCGGTTTCCTTGTACACCTCGGACTGAATGGTGGAGTCGAAGTGAGAGAAGGCGCCTCCGGCCTTGTTCACAATATCCATAACCGACTTCACCAGCGGGTCCTGTACCTTACCGAGAGCATCGGCAGACAGCTTCATGGACGGCAGCACACCATCCTCCAGGAGACCACGGAGCTGCATTTCGTCATTGTACAGGTTCTTAATAAACGCCTTCACTGCTGTCAGCTCATTGGCCTTCAGGTTGGAGGAGAAGCCGTAGCCGTTGGCATAGTTGCCATTGATAAAGGTTTGGTTGCCCATTCCCCCTGTTACCGGAGGCATGGAGAAGTAACCTACCTTGTTGGTCAGGTCGCCTGCCTGAGCCTGATCCTTGAACACGGAGGACCGCCAGCTGCCGTCGAACATCATGGCCCCTTTGCCCGTCAGGAACTGGTTGAGCATTTCCGGGTATTCCATACCCAGCTCACCTTTGGTGAAGTAGCCCTTCTTGACCCATTCCTCGTATTTGGAAAAAGCGGATACAACTTCGGGTGCATTCCAGGCTTTTTTGCCGGTGGCAAAACCTTCGATGGAATCCGGCCCGGCATACCGGCCAATCAGTGTGTTCAGCAGCATGTTGGGTACCCATGCACCCTTGGAGCCCATGGCGAAGGGGGTGACGCCCTTTTCCTTCAGCTTGGCCGCTGCAGATTCCAGCTCCTCCCAGGTGGCAGGCACCTTGATGCCGTTTTGCTCGAACAGCGGTTTATTGTAGAAGAACCCTTCCGTATTACCGCCAATGGGCAACCCGTAAACTTTGCCGTCCAGGGTAAACTGGTTCAGGTTGATGAACTTCGAATCGATGCCCAGCTCCTTCAGAATGGGGGTCAGGTCCAGGAGACGTCCGGCCTTGGCATACTTCAGCGCATCCCCCGCGCCGCCGAACAGGTCAAAAATCTTCGGCGGGTTACCCGCCGCCATCTCCGCCGGAAGCTTGGTGAAGCGGTTCACCTGGTCCTCCACGCCGTCCAGCTGCAAAGTCAGACCGGGCACATCCTGCTGCGTCTTTTTGACCACATCATCGAGAATCGCCTTGCGGAACTTCTGGGCTTCGCCGATCTGGATGTGGCGCAGGGAAACGGTAAAGGGCTCGGCTTTAGGCGCGGTGGAAGCTTGCGGCGAAGCCGTTGCAGCGGTGCTGGCGGCAGCGGTTGCAGCAGCGGATGGTGCGGCAGAGTCTTTGTCATCCCCACAGCCGGCCAGTACCGCGGCAGAGGCGAGGACGGTGATCAAGGCAAGCGTTACAGCTTTTTTCATTGGACGGGACCTCCCATGTATCGTTCTATTGGATTACACCCT
>JAEWAA010000591.1 GCA_023391955.1 Bacillota bacterium
GTGGCTGACGGAAAGCGAGCTGTTCGATGCCATCCGCCTGGCGGATGAGGAGAAGGCAAGACATTTGCTGCAGCGGCTGATGACCGTAATCTTCAAGCATGAGATGACGCCGCAGGAGTATCAGGTACCCATCAACAAGCTTCTGAATAACACCCTGGTGATGATTCAGGAATCCGGCGTGCGGTTGAGCCAGCTCATCGAAGGGGGCGAATCCCTTTACGAGGAGCTGCAGAAGCTGCCTTTGGCCAAGGAAATCGAGGACTGGTTCTGGAGCCGGATTATCCATCCGCTGATTCTTTTGTTCCAGGAGCGGCAGATTTCCCAGTACCAGAACATCTCGGACATTATCCTGGACCGGATTCACCGGGAGTACGACACGCCGCTTACCATTGAGGGACTCGCCGCGGAGCTGCATTACAACGCCAATTATCTGAGCAGCGTTTTCCGCAATCAGACAGGGCAGACCTTCAGCGATTACCTGTCGGCATTCCGTTTCACCATGGCGAAGAAATGGCTGATCGAAACGGACATGACGGTGAAGGAAATCTCCGAGCGGCTGCAGTACCAGAATTCACAGAATTTCATCCGTTCCTTCCGTAAGCAGGAAGAGATGACACCGGGCCAGTACCGGGAGCTTCACCGGAAAATGTATACGTGATGCATGTCCGGTGTATTGCACACGTGAAACAAAAAGAGAGAAAAAACAACGAGGATATACTGCGAAGGAGACGATGGGCGTGGCAAACCAGAAGGTCATTACCGATAGGACAGTGGCGCTTCTTAACGAAATGGACGGGTTGTTTGACGGCTTTTTCGAATGGATGAAGGGGCAGTATGATCACGAAAGCGGCGGTTTTTTCTATGCCCGCAGCTCGCGGAGTTTGAACCAGCTTCCGGATATCGAGTCCTCCTCCCAAGCTTTGAATATTCTGGAGCGGGTGGGGCTGCTTGAAGGTTGGGAGGCAGCGAAGAAACAGAAGGCAATCCGCTTCTTCCAAAACAAGCAGGATCCCGCCAGCGGTTATTTCTTTGAAGAAAATCCGGATATGCGGGATGACGATGTGATGGTGGGAAGAGCGCTGAGCTACAGTGTAGGCGCTATTCGCAAGCTCGGAGGAACCCCTTTGTACCCGCTTCCCGAAAAGATGAACAGCATGCCGGATTATATGAAATCCCCGGATGCCTATGAGGCTTGGCTGAATGCCATGCCCCTGACCAACAGCTGGCGGGGCTGTGACCGGCTCTGTAATTCCGCTCCGTATATCGGCCAGCTGCCGGAGGAGAAGCAGAAGGAATATCTGAAGCGGGCGTTTGACTTTTTCGCGCGGATCCAGGATCCGGAAACAGGGCTTTGGGGTCAAGGCAGCGGGTATGTTCGTATATCCGGCTCCTTCAAGCTGGAGACCTTCTACAGCCGCTTCCATATGCCCATGCCCCGCGGGGAGGTTATGTACCGGAGTATGCTCCGTATTCTGCGGGAGGAAACTGCCCGGGATATGTGCTATATCCGCAATCCCATCAACCTGCTGGGGTACATGCGCCCGGAGATTCCTCCGGAGGAATTTGAGGAAATTTTGGGAATTACCATCCGCAATATGGGTCGGCTGCGTCAAGCTGACGGCGGCTTCTCCCGGGAGCTGGGGCATTCCCCCGCTGCCACGAATGTGGCCCAGGTGAAGGAAGGGGAATATTATCCCGAGATGCCCAAGGCCGTACCGCTTGGACTTGGATTGGCCGAAGGGGACATGAATGCGGGAACCCAGGCTCTCCTGATCCGCTCCTTCTGCTATGATATGGCGGGACTGGTTCCGCCCCAACTGGATACCTCTGCGTTCCAATAATCAATAAGAAGCCGTCGGGTGCAAGTTCGCCTGACGGCTTTTGTGTATTCCGGCAGGGTGATCCGGGTATACCAAAAAAATCCCACACTTCCCCGGAAGGAAGGCGGGATTATCGCCGGATGGGGCATATGGGAGAGAGGATAGGCCTAAACCTGCTCTTCTTCCAAAATACCGCATTGTTTGGCCAGCGTCGGCCAGCGGGAATGGAACATCTGCTCCCACTTGTTCTCGGGCAGCGCTTTGATCCAGTCGGCGATCTGATTGAGTCCCATCTGGTCCAGAGTAGCCACGGCATGGGCTCGGTCCTTTTTGTCCACCAGTAACAGCACGTTTCTCCACCTCGTATCATCAGTATTCAACAAAACATATTTATGCTCAGAATGGAAAAAAGGTGACAAACGGTCTAAAATAATTTTTAAAATAGTTGACACCATGATTTAATAATGTCATATTAATAATATCAAAAGTATAATATTGGTGTTGCCGAAAATAAGCTGCCTCAGGCAGACAGGGAGGATGAAGCATATGCGAGCGCTGATTGTGATTGATTATACAGTCGATTTTGTAACGGGGGCATTGCCCTGCGGCGAACCGGGCATTGCCATTGAGGAACGGATCAGCCGGCTGACCGGGGATTTTGCGGAGCAGGGGGATTTTGTGGTGATGGCAGTGGACCTGCATGAGCGCAATGATCCCTGGCATCCCGAGAGCAAGCTGTTTTTGCCCCATAATATCCGCGGAACGGAAGGCCGCAGGCTGTACGGGAAGCTGGAGCAGGTTTATGAGCAGCACAAGAGCAGCATCTACTGGATGGACAAAACCAGATACAGCGCCTTCTGCGGTACCGATCTGGAGCAGCGTCTCCGGGAACGGGGCATAACCGAGCTTCACCTGGTAGGGGTGTGCACCGACATCTGTGTGCTCCACACCGCTGTGGATGCCTATAATAAAGGCTTTCAGCTGGTCATTCATGAGGATGCCGTAGCCAGCTTCAATCCGGCAGGGCATGAATGGGCGCTGGGGCATTTCCGGGGAACCCTGGGGGCGCAGGTGCTGGCTGCCGGCACAGGGGAGAATGGAAGGCAGGCTTAAGGAACAAACAGGGACGTGACACCAAAGGAGGAGTTTTCCATGAGCTACGGCGATTACGCGCTTCACACAGATAAATATCAGATCAATATGATGTATGCCCACTGGGTGCAGGGAACCCATAACCGCATGGCGGTGTTCGAGGCTTATTTGCGCAAGCTGCCCTTCGGCAACGGCTTCGCCGTATTCGCCGGTCTGGAGAGG
>JAEWAA010000612.1 GCA_023391955.1 Bacillota bacterium
GCCGATGGTAGAGGCAATGCCCTTGCCCCCCTTGAAGCCGAAAAACACCGGCCAGTTATGCCCGACAATAACCGCAACCCCACAGATGATCCGGGCCCAGATCATGTCCTGCCCCAACCAAACCGGCAGCCACACGGCGGCGATCCCCTTCAGCACATCCAGGCTCAGCACCGCAATCGCCGGCCCCTTGCCCAGCACGCGGAGGGTATTGGTGGCTCCCGCATTCCCGCTGCCGTGCTGGCGGATATCGATGCCCTTCAGCATCCGGCCCATCAAGTAGCTGAAGCTGATGGAGCCCAACAGATATGCAATAACCGCTGCAACCATCCACATAACCAACACTCCCCAAAAAGCCTTCCGTTAGGGGAAGGCTTGCTCTTCTATTTCTGTTAATCCTCCGATTTGCGGCGGGTGAACAGCCGCAGGGGAGTTCCTTCAAAATCGAATGCTTCGCGGATTTTGTTCTCCAGATACCGCTCATAGGAGAAATGCATCAGCTCCGGATCATTGACGAAAATCATGAATGTCGGCGGCTTCACCGCCACCTGGGTGGCATAGTTCAGCTTCAGACGGCGTCCCTTATCCGTCGGCGGGCTGTTCAGCGCCACGGCCTCATTGATAATGTCGTTCAGGACGTGGGTGACCACACGCATGGAGTGATTCTCAGCCACCTTATTCACCACCGGGTACAGCTTCTGCAGGCGCTGGCCGGTTTTGGCGGAGACGAATACAACAGGAGCGTAGGACATAAACAGGAAATGGTCGCGGATCTTAGTAGTGAATTGCTGCATGGTTTTGTCGTCCTTCTCCACCACATCCCATTTATTCACCACAAAAATGCTGGCTTTGCCCGCTTCATGGGCATATCCGGCAATATGCTTATCCTGCTCGATAATGCCTTCCTCACCGTTGATGACCACCAGCACCACATCCGCACGCTCGATGGCCTTCATGGCCCGCATCACACTGTATTTTTCGGTAGATTCATAGACCTTGCCCCGCTTGCGCATACCGGCCGTATCGATCAGCACATACTTCTGGCCGTCCTTCTCAAACGGAGTGTCAATGGCATCCCGGGTGGTTCCCGCCACATCGCTGACGATAACCCGCTCCGAACCCAGCATCGCGTTCACCAGGGAGGACTTGCCCACATTGGGCCGGCCAATCAACGCCACCTTAATGACATCCTCGCCGTATTCATCTCCCGTATCCTCCGGAAAATGCTTGCTGGCCTCATCCAGAAGATCGCCGATGCCCAGTCCATGCGCCCCGGAAATGCCTACGGGGTCACCGAAGCCCAGGGTATAAAATTCATAGATATCATCCTGCCGCTGGATATTATCCACCTTGTTTACCGCCAGGACGACCGGCTTGCCGGACTTGTACAGAATTTCGGAAATTTCCTCATCCGTTGCGGTAACGCCCGCTTTGGCGTCCACCATAAAAATAATGACATCGGCCTCTTCAATGGCAAGCTCCGCTTGAATGCGGACAGAACGGAGGATTTCATCCTCGCCGTCGATTTCGATGCCGCCGGTATCAATAATATTAAATTCCTGATCCAGCCATACTCCTTTGCCGTAAAGCCGGTCGCGGGTCACACCGGGCTTATCCTCCACAATGGCCAACCGGTCGCCAATGATCCGGTTAAAGATTGTGGATTTGCCCACGTTGGGTCTCCCCACAATCGCAATAATTGGTTTGGCCAATCCGTTCACTCCCTACATCATACTATCTGTCTCGCAAAAGCTTCCAAAAACCTGCATGTCTCATGATAACAAAATAACCTCACAAAGGGAAGTCTTGCCTTCATCCGGAGGCCGGAGCAGCACAAGACTTCCTTCCTTAACGTCGCTATGCTTTGTGGTCCACCACAATCAGCTGCCCGTTTCCCAGATCATGGACCGAGGCGTCCAATATTTTCTCCAGGCGGAACGCCAGCTTCTGCCGTTCTTCCTCCGACGCAGCAATAAAGACGGGAGCGCCACCCCCGGCAACGGTGGAAGGGTCAGGCGTGACAACCGCTACGATTTTCCCCATGGTTCCTTCCCCCTCTCCTGCTCAAAGCCGGTCTCCCGAATGGACATGGGCCTCCACCGGCAGCCGGACCGCACTCTCCAGAAGCGGCACCCGCTTGACCACAGATAGAGCCAGCCCTTGGTCAGGCTGTGGTGGAAGCAGCAGTACCGCCAGACGCCCGTCATTCATGTCCAGCTTGGCCATAGGCAGCAGAGAGGGTTCCCCTGTGTCCCGGTAAACCCCCATTATCGTACAGGCATCATGCAGCAGGGCTTGTCTCTGGCCGATGCTGGAAAGAGTGATGCGGCTGTTCTTGTCCTTGGGCTTCAGAATACAGCCAATGCCGTGTTCGCGGATCAGCTGCCTGGTTTCATCCAGACCCACATTCATGATATAGATATCCCCTACGTAGAGATCCGGTCCGTCTATGCGTACGGGGGCCGCTTCCACATGGGCGATGCTGGACAAGGATTTGCCGGTTTTGTAGTAATTGGAGATTAGAAGCGCCAGTATTCCGGCCGCAGCTCCCCAATACCAGCCGAACAGAATGCCGCACATGGAGGCCACCAGGGCTGTGAACATGACCATGTAGTTGCGCCCCTCAAAAACCATGGCGATTCCTTCTATATAAGTGGCGCCCCGCGGTACCAGCTCCATGCTGTCGATATTGGTCAGAGTCTGCCGCTCCATGTTTCGCACATCACGGAATTGCTGCGCGGCCAGCGTCAGGAAGGTGACGGCGGTATATTGCTTTTCCAGCAGCGACGGAACCGCCAGGGACCCTAAGGAGGCGGCGATCAGCCCCAATGCCAGATGGATGATCCGGCCATGGGGATAAGTGGGATATTGCCTGTAATCCGTCCGCAGCATAGACAGCCTTGCCAGAATGCCGAACACTATGCCAGTCACAATTCCGGATGTATAGGGGGAATCGAAAAGTTCGCTCACCCTTCATAGCCCTCCCGCCCGGTCATCGTTTGGTCCCTTGCCTGATGCCTTTTGCCGCAAGCTTGCCCACCCCCTCCAGCAGAACCGAAAGTCCTCTGGTCAAACAGAGCACAAGCCACCAATGGTCTGCAAAAGCGGCGCCGCCGGCATAGCTTGCAGTATCCCGGTGAAACCAGACAAACAACGCTTCCGAGACAGTTAAACCTATAGACAGGGCAATCCATTGCCAAAGCGCCCCTCTGCCCAGCAGCAGCGTAATAACCGCAATGATAGCAGCACCATTCAGCCATGCATGTCCCTGGGGCGCCACTGCCGCCCATCCGCCCAGCTCCCGCAGCAAACAGTCGAAGGTGCCCAGGAGCAAGCCGCATATCCAGACATGGGCACGGAGCAGCGGAGTCTTCAGAATGCAGGTCACCGCAGCTGCGCAGAGCAGAAGATACGGCAGTGTGAATTGGACCTCCACCCCGCCCCATTCCACCTTAAACAAAGCAGCGATCAGCCATCCTGTAAAAAAAGCAAGAAGGCCCGCACGGGGGATTCCGGGAAGCAGGATATCCTTCCAGCCGCTGGCCAGAAGGATCATGGTTACACTGATTAAAACCAGGGACAAGTAGCCAGGATTCATATCCATCCCCCGATTAAAGAATCCCCCAAAAGCGTAATGAAACCATCCAGGGGGAGCCCACATACACCCTGCAGGTGTTTGGAGCCACCTCTAGTATGAGTTATCGGAAGAACTTTCATGCGGGAGCGGCTTGCCCCTGCTTCTCCTGGCCAGAGCCTCCGTATCCAACCCCCGGGCCCGGCACCATTCCGCCGTTTCCCCGACCACCACTACAGGACAGCTCCACAGCTCCTGCACCGTTCCGGCTCCCAGGGCGGACATCACCAGAAGCATCTCCTCCTTGATCTCCGTAATGCCCTGGATAAGCCCCTCCACACCCGATTGCTGCAGCAGCCGGAGGAATAATCCCGCCATTCCTGCCGCCGATGCGCCTAACGCCAGAGACTTGACAACCTCCAAGCCGTTCCGGAGGCCTCCGCTTGCAACCAAGCTGCCCTTGCCGAAAACAGGCGAGCATTCCAGCAACGCAACCGCCGTACTGCATCCCCAATTATTGAGGGCCTGGAACGGCCGGCTCCGGCGGGCATTCTCGATTGCGGCAAAACTCGTCCCGCCCGATCCACCTACATCAAGAGCCTGGATACCCGCCGCCTTCAGGCGTGCTGCCGCTTCGCCGGCTATCCCAAAGCCTACCTCCTTGACGATAACCGGCACACCCGCAGCCTCTGCAATCCGGCTGATTCTCTCTGTTGTTCCTTGAAAATCACGTTCCCCCTCCGGCATGAGCAGCTCCTGCATCACATTCAAGTGAATCTGGAGGGCGTCGGCGGAAATCATGTCCACCGCTTCCAGCGCTTGCTCCACGGTAGCCTCCGCCCCCAAATTGGCCAGAACGATACCATCCGGATTCATTTTGCGCACAATCTGGTAGCTGGCTCTCATGGATCTGTCCTTGATCGCCGACATTTGGGACCCAACCGCCATGGCCAGGCCTGTTTCTTTGGCGGCAACCGCCAGTTGGCCGTTAATGGCTTCCGTCTCCTGCGCTCCACCAGTCATGGCATTAATAAGAATCGGCGAACTCAAATTGAGTTCGCCGATTCGTGTAGCCAATGAAACGGAAGAGAGAGAAATGTCCGGCAGGGCATTGGGAACAAGCCTCACGTCCGATAGTCCGTTGCGGCCTTGCGGCCGTTGGGACAGGGCGTGATGAATATGCTCCATCTTGCGGGATATTCTCATCTTTTGACCCCGCTCCCGATTATTTTTTGAACTTGTTCAGCTTATCTCCGAAACGCTCGCCCAATGTCAGGTTCAGGCTTTGGGAAGGCGGCGCAAATTCAGCATTGGAGGTATCCCGGCCAGAGCGGTGTCCGCGTTCGCCGCGTTCACGTTCCGGCTTCGGCTCTCTTACGGGAGCTTCTTGGGTATCCTTGATGGACAAGGAGATACGCTTCTCATCCGTGTTGATGTCCAATACCTTCACTTGAACCTCTTGGCCTTCCTTCAGCACTTCATGCGGGGTGCCGATGTGGGAGTGGGAGATTTGGGAGATGTGCACCAGGCCTTCTACGCCAGGAGCTACTTCCACAAATGCGCCGAAGGTTACCAGACGCTTCACGGTGCCTTCAATGATGTCGCCCACGTTTACCTTGCCGGCAATGCTCTGCCAAGGTCCCGGTTGGGTAGCCTTGATGGACAGGGAAATGCGTTCGCTGGCCGGATCTACCTTCAGCACGTGTACGCGAACCTTGTCGCCTTCCTTCACAACTTCGGACGGCTGCTCAACATGGTGCCAAGCCATTTCGGAAATATGCACCAGGCCGTCGATGCCGCCGATGTCGATGAATGCGCCGAACGGAGTCAGACGCTGAACGGTGCCGTCCAGTTCTTGTCCAACCTTGATCCCGCCGATGATTTCCTTCTTGTTGGCTTCGAACTCTTCATCCAGAACATCCTTCTGGGAGAGGATCACCTTGTTCTTTTCACGGTCGATTTCCTTCACACGCAGGCGCAGGGAACGGCCCTTGTAATCAGAGAAGTCTTCCACGAAATGACGTTCAACCATGGAAGCGGGTACGAAGCCGCGCAGGCCTACGTCTACAACCAGACCGCCCTTCACTACATCGGCAACCTTGGCTTCCAGGATCTCCTTGGATTCCAGCTTTTCCTGCAGCACGTTCCATGCTTTTTCGCTGTCGATGGCGCGTTTGGACAATTGCAGCGTTTCCTTGGCGTCATTGATGTTAACAACCTTCAGCTCAACTTCGTCGCCCACTTGCACGGCGTCGGAAGCGTTGTCCAGCTGTACGGAGGACAGATCGCGGAGAGGGATGATGCCGTCATATTTATAGCCGATATCCACGATCGCCTGATCGGCTTCCACTTTCACGATCTTACCCTTGACGATGTCGCCCTTCTTGACAGTCATCACTTGAGTCAGGTCCACTGTATTTTCTGTTGCAGGCACTTCCGCTTCAACAGCGGATGCTTCTGTCGCCCCGTTTTCTGTTTGATCCATCTTGATTTCTTCAGCCATTGTCTATTCCTCCTTGTTTAACAACCAAACCCCATATTTATGATGGGTGTAGTATAATTCCAAGATACCATTTCCATTCATTTCAATCAATTTGAAACCGCATTTTTCTTTGCTTGGGAGAGACTGCGGATGGCTTCCATGATCTTCTCGGTAGCCGCTTCCTGTTGTTCGGAGCTTCCTCCGTCAAATTCCGACAAGTCCACAGGCTTGCCGTATGTAACGGTGGTGCGCCGGAACAGCTTGTAGCCTCCCTCAATCCAAGCGGGAACGACTGTCGCTCCCGAGCGGAGAGCAAGACTGGCGGCTCCCTTCTTCCCCATGCCTCCGGCATTCTTGCGTGAGCCCTCGGGAAAGATAGCAAGCATATGGCCCTCCCGCAGATGGGTGATGGCCAGCTTGATGGATTCCTTGCTGACCCCGCCACGCTTCACGGGGAAAGCGCCCAGCTCCTTAATGATCCAGCCAAAGCCGGGAACCCGGAACAGCTCTTCCTTTGCCATAAAATGAATCTGGCGCTCCAGATATCATCCGGCAAAGGGCGGGTCAAAGTTGCTGGTATGGTTGCAGCACAAGATCACGGGACCCGCGGCAAGGACATTCTCGGCCCCAATAATCTCCGCGCGGAACAGCACCTTGAACATGCCCCGAAACATAAACCGTATGCTTCGATACAAAACCACCTTGTTACCTCCACTCCAATTTAGAAGCTGAATGAATAGCAAACCGCATCGGATGCTAGTTTCCCCGCAGCTCCTTGGTTCTGCACAGTTCGAGGACGGCGTTGACCACTTCGTCCAAGGACATTTCCGTGCTGTCCAGAAGCACCGCATCCTCGGCCTGCCGGAGTGGAGACACCTTGCGGCCGCGGTCCAGCTGATCCCGCCGTTCGATATCCTTTTCCAGGTCATCAAGCGAAATCTCGGATGCATTCATCTCCAGATGCCGCCGTTCCGCCCGTTTGCGGGCGCTGGCCGTGAGGAAAACCTTCACCTCTGCGTCCGGCAGCACACTTGTCCCGATATCCCGGCCATCCATTACGACGCCCTTGGCGGCAGCCATGGATTTCTGCATGCTGACCAGCCTCTCCCGGACATCCGGAATGGCCGCTATATGCGAGACATGAAGATTAATTTCCGTGGAGCGGATACGCTCGGTTACATCCTGACCGTCCACCAGCACTGTCTGACCGGTCAAGCGGGGCAGAAGCTCAATTCGGGTTGAAGC
>JAEWAA010000255.1 GCA_023391955.1 Bacillota bacterium
CGGTACATGCTGACGAAATTCGGGAGGAGAAAGAACTCCCTGACGAGAAAAACCACATGCAGAAATTTCCTGCATGTGGCCCTTCCACAAAAATTGTGTAGTTTAGTTCTTACGGAAATCTACCTGAAGAAATTCCTCATAATATTCGTTGTGGGATTTCGGATCCTGCAGCCACATCGTTCCGTCTTTCTTAATTACGGCATCTGACCACATATTGTTGCCCCACGATTCGCTGGATACTAAAACAGCATCGTCCACTCCATCCACCTTAAAAAGCTCCTTCCAAACCAGATCCGGATAGTTCCCTTCCTTTTCCGATTTTTCTGACATGTATCCCCATTTCCAAACGGTCCCATCCTTTTTCACAAACAAAGCATGGGCGGTATCAGTGGAGAAGTCAACGATATCCGAAAGTCCGGGTACCTGATGAGGATCTGATGCAACTGTGGCCCACCTCTCTCCGTTTTTGGCCAAAGAGCCAGTTCCCCACACCCAAACTGTCCCGTCTTTTTTCAGTGCCATATCCGGGCCCAGTTTGACAATGTCAGTCAGCCCTTTTAGTTGCACCGGTGCAACTGAGCGGATATTTTCATAATTTAAACTGCCATCAAGCTTCGCGATTTCCTTTACCCAGACGGTTCCGTCTTTTTTCAAAAACAAAGCACCTGAATGACCGAATGCAAAGTCCTGAACATCTGCAATACCCTCAACCTGGCTTGCATAATCATGCAGATTCAGGTTGGGATCTCTTTTTTCCCAATAAGTAGCCGGTTCAAAAACCCATGCCTTCCCGTCTTTATCAAGTGCAACAGCTGCCATTCCATGAAGATAACCCACCTTAACAATATCCTTCAGGTATGAGACCTGTTCACCGGCAAACCGGGTTTGAAGCACATTTATATCATTATTCTGTTCATTGGTGTACATTACCAGCTTCCACACTGTACCGTCTTCCTTTACAGCAAACTTTCCGTCAGCAGACAAACTCTTCACCTTATCCAAACCCTTGACTTTGACCATCGGTTTTGGGTGAAAGCCATCTTTTACAGAGATCAAATGAATAGCTTTACACCAAACATTTCCCTCATCATCCAGCGCCAATGGCAAGCTGGGGCTAACAACCTGAACAATATGCGGCAGTGCATTGGAAGCTGCTGCTTTGGAGCCAGCGGGGGCAATAACCGCGGCCAGAAAAAAGACAGTCATAAGAACCAAACCTACTTGTTTTAAACAAACTCTACCCTTCAAATCTATCACTCCTCCTCTTTTTTAGTCGACTAATTTGATTTCCTTATTTATCCACTACAACCATAGACGCTGAACAACCTTCAAAAGTTTCGCTTATTTGGGACTTTTTTGGAAGTTGCATTCTTTCATCTATCCCGCAAAAAAAGAATTGCCCATCCGCTCAATTCAGCCGATGTACAATTCTTTAGCGGTTTGGTAAAATTATACCAAGATTCTAGTACCAGTTATTATCGCCCAACGGCGTTACTTTTGACAGGAGTAAAGTGGGTTTTATTTTTTTCGATTTTTTTGTCTTTTTTTGTGTATGTGCAAATCCGGAAACGGACGCAATATAGGCCTCCAGTTGGGGGAGCGGGCCTGCCGTCGCAGGAGACAGGCCTCCGGAAGATTGGATAGCCAGGCATACATATTTCTATTTCCATACCCATGCGGGAGGTGCCGGACAATGGACTCAACCGTCAAAGCACTGGTCGTTGACGACCATCCCCTGCTTGCTCATGCTACACGGGACATGCTGCACAAAACAGGGGAAATTGACGTGGTAAGTGTTGTAGGAACAGGAGCGGACTGCCTGGAGCAGGTCCGGGTGCATGAGCCGGGGCTGATCTTCCTGGATTACCAGCTGCCGGATACAACCGGAACACAGCTGACCAAGATCATCAAAGCAGAGTATCCGCACATTCATATCATTATTTTCACCGGTGTGGACTACATGGAATTCTACGACCAGCTGGTGGAGGCCGGGGTGAGCGGCGTGCTGTCCAAGGAATCCGGCATCCGCACCATCCGGAACATGGTCTGGTGCGTGCTGGATAACCACACGATGCTGCCCATGCCCATGTACCATCAGCTGCGTCTGGGCAACCGGCATATGAACGATCCCCATTCCAAGCTGGATCAGGAGGAGCTGAACATTATGAATATGCTCCTCAAAGGCGCCACCTACGATCAGATTGCCGACAACATTCATATGAGCCGGCGCACCGTGGACAACTATATGAAGCGGATTTTCGAGAAGATGGGAGTTAAGAACCGGCTGGAGGCCATTGAGGCCTTTCTGGTTAAAGGAACCAAATCCCCATGAACCAAGAGACCGCACAGGAAATGGCGCGTATTATCCGGTCGCAGCCGTATGACGGCGAGTTCCGGGAGCTGCTGCTTTCGTTCGTCTCGGAAAAAGCCAAGGAACGCGGCTCCTGGTCGGATATTGTCCGCTGTGTACATACCTTATTTTCCGGGGCCAGCCCCCGGATAGACACCATTGCCGCGGCAGCGGAATTAGCCGTATTGGCTTCAGATATTATGGACGATCTGCAGGACAATGACCAAACGGACAAGCTGTGGATGCAATGCCCGCCTGCCCATGCGCTGAATGCTATTGTGGCGCTGATGATGTGCTTTACCAGCGAGCTGGGCAGGTGCGGTTTGCCGCCTGAGGCCATTGCGGACGCGGGCAGGATCATCTCCCGGTCCCTGCAGGGCCAGTACCGCGACATCCGGAATGCGGCGCAAACCCCGGACGAATATCTTCAGCTGGTGCAAGAAAAGTCCGGCTCCCTCTTCCAGCTGGTGGTGCATCTGGGAAGCGCCGCAGCGGGCGCTGGAGGCCTGCAGCGGGACCTGTTGATGGACCTGGCAGATTGTACAGGAATGATCCACCAGATTCAGAATGATCTCCGGGACATCACCCGTCTGGGCCAAAAGAATGACGTTCTCCTGAAGCGCAAAACCTTGCCGGTTTTATATTTGCTTTCCTTAAATGAGGAATGGGAGTTCCGCCACTTCCAGCAATATTACCGCGGCGAGATGGATTGGGAGGAGTTTCTGCAGCGGACGGGCGATTACGAGGCTTTTATTGACGGGTCGGGATGCCTGGAATATTCACTTGTGGTTCAGGGCCTTTGCGTAGACCGTGCGGAGGAGCTGATGGAGCAGATGGATGCGCCACCCTCCCGGAAAGAGCAGCTGAAGGAAATCATGTACGGAGCATTTGTGCGGGAATAAACGTTTACCAACCCATTAATTTCAGCTCCATGGAAATTTCCGGCATATCCCGGACAGCCCCTGTCATAAGTTGATGATAGACCAGGCTGAAAAGGAGTGGAGCCAAGTTCATGCAGCAATGGTGGCGTAAAATTGAACGGTGGTGGTGGCGGACCCGGTATACCATCCGGGCAGTCATGTTCCCGCTGATCTGCATTCAGTTTGTCCGGACCCTGCTGTTTCCCAATCCGGTGGACGTGTTTCTCCTGTTTGCCTTATTCTTATTTTATCTGGGCTTCCTGTTTCGAGTGTATTAACAAAATCCCCCAAAAGTGACGAGATGCCAGGAAGCGGAATCCGGGTACTTGTGGGGGAGCCCCCGAATGAAGATAGAGCAGAAAGAGCCACCTGGCCGTTGATGGCCGGATGGCTCTTTTCTTTGTGTCGGGCGGTGAGAACTTAGACCGGAATCAGAAGGGTTTTGCCTTCGGCAATCTCCGCATCCTGGAGCCGGTTATACAGCTGGATTTCCTTGGGGTTCAGCCCGTAACGGGTTGCGATGTCCTCCAGGGTCTCCTCCTTCTGGACAATACACACCTTCAATTGACGGACCCGGCGTTCCTCCTCCTGGCTCCGGGAGAACAGCCTTTTCCACTCCAGCGCATCCGTGCGCGGTGTCGGGGACACTTCCTCCTCCACCTGGGGCACAGCCCGGTAGTCATGCGGACTGGTATGTATCAGCGACTGCAGATGATACGATGTGTCGGTGGAGGGGGCTTTGCTGGTGAAGGCGACCTTCACCTCTTTTTTCTCCTCCTGTGGAGCAGCCTCGGCAGGCTCTTCCATGGCAGGCAGCTGCGTTGGAGCCTCGTTATACGGAACATTCTCCACTGCACCTGGCATCCATTCGGGAGTTTCCACATTTTCGGACGGGTCAAAATAAACCTCTGCCTCTTTGTTGTCTTCCACAGCCGCATCTGCCGCCGGTTCCGCCGCAGGCTCTTCCGCACGGTGCTCCTCAACCTTCCGCTGCTGGAAGGGGGTCCATGCATAGGCAGGCATCTGCACAATTTCCTCTTCCGCATACACCAAGGCCGGCTCTGCAGCAGCAGGCGGAGCAAGCTCAGGCAGCTCGGGAGCGCTGTGCCGGGGCGCCTCGTGGACGAAGATGGTCTCTTCCTCCTCATCCCATGCCGAATCGGGAAGAGACAGCATTTCGATGCCTTGGAGCGTAAGCACCCCCGTCACATTCAGACTGCGCGGCGACAAGATGTCCACATCGAAGTTATCGATGTTCACGGAGACCTGGCTGACATCCTGAATGCGGTTCAGCGGCAGCGTAATTTCCACAGGGATGAGATGCTCCAGCGTCCGCCGCGCTTCACCCTCTGTTCCTTCATAGAGTCCCGTCAGATACAAATGCCCCTTCAGGAGCGCCTGCTCCTCCTCCGTATACACCTGTATATGGGGAACCAGCTCCACCTCGTCCAATTCTTTGACTGCTGCGGTGTCCTCGGATAGATGCACCCGTTCATAAATATCAAATCTGAGTCCGGATTGCTGCTCTGTCACAGTTTTATCCTCCCTTCTTGAATACCAAGAATGCTTGTTCGAAACAAGCCCTCTCTTCAATATATGGGAGGATTCCGCCCGCCATGCCATCTTTTTCGCGTTAGAGAGCAGCCCCTGCCAGCAGCGTGCTCCACAGCGCTGCCATATCCTCAGGCATAGGCACGGTCAATAACATAGCCTCCCCTGACCATGGATGGGCAAATTCCAGCCTGTACCCGTGAAGCGCCTGCCTCGGGAAAAGCTTCACCGAACCCCCGTACAGCGCGTCCCCTACCAAAGGGGCTCCGGCAAACTGCAGATGCACCCGAATCTGGTGGGTCCTTCCTGTTTCCAGCTCCAGCTCCACCAATGCAGCTTCCCTCGCCTGCTCCACGGTCCGGTACCGGGTGCGGGCAGCTGCGCCGCCCGGGGACACCCGCCTCCGTTGGGAATGGTGGCGGTCCTTGCCGATGGGACGGTCAATGATCCCTGCAGGGGGCGTCAACCGCCCTTGGGCAATCGCCAAGTAAGTCCGGCGGATTGCCTTCTCACGCATGGCGTGGTCCAGCACCTGCTGGGCAAAGTCATTCTTGGCGTACAGCACCAGACCCGTAGTATCGTTGTCCAGGCGGTGGATATGCCGGAGCTTGCAATATTGCCCGGTGGTTTCATAATAATAGGCCACGGCATGGTCCAGAGTCCCTTCTTGCCCCGGCTGGGACGGATGCACAGGCATGCCCGCAGGCTTCATGGCCACCAGGCAGAAATCGTCCTCATGGACAATCTGCACATCCGCATATTCGCCTTCGAGCTGCGCCGTTTCCCTTGGAAACAGCCGGAGCCGGAGCTTGCCAGCCTGCCGCTCCACCCCACCGTCCCGCTCCAGCTTCTGCAGGAACGCGGCAGGAATACCGGAAGCGGCCGAAAGGCTTGCCAGCCGCTCTTCATGGGATAGCTCCGTACGGCCTGCCGGCAGCTCCAGCCATTCCCCTTTGCGCCGATAATCTGTCATATAGGTTCACCTTCTGTATGAGACATGCCCATATTTTACGCCAACAGAATTCTGTAGTCCATGTCTTATCGGGGCGCAGGTTCCATGATATAATTCACCTGGGAGTATAGTCTGATAGACTCATGAGACTTCCTGCCTACCAGCTAAAGGAGCGAAAAGTGATGCCGAAACGAACAAAATCCGTGGCGCTGGCCCTCGGAATTTTCATGTTGATGATGCCTGCGGGTCCCTGGACCCAAGCGGTCCGGGCCGAAGCTGCCCCCAGCGTTGTAGTGGACGGCTCCATGTCGACATGGGGCAAGGAAACCATCGTGCGCGACGGAATCTATTATTTGCCGATGCGGAGCTTTTTTGAACAACAGGGTTATAGAGTATCCTGGAATTCCTCCGCAAGCAGAATTATCGTGGAAAAACAGGGTCTTCACCGGCTGGAGCTGACAGCGGGAGATCCGTACATCGTTCTGGACGGCCAAAGCTTCCGGATCGATCCGCCTCCCGTATTGGTCGACGGCAGCGTATACATAGCAATGGAAGGCTACAGCATCCCGGAGCTCTTGGGCTATGGGATTGAAACGAACCGCTACCGCGGCAAGCTTTACCTTTCCACCTCCATCTGGGATCAGATCAGAACCGCCTTAAACACCGGAAGCTACCGGCTGGAGGGTGTATATGGCGGCGTTTCCGGTGCGAACCGCGATGCCAAGCTGTATCTGGGAGATGAGCTGGTTTATGAAGGCCAGTGGTCCGGCGGCGGAATGAACGGTGCGGGCATTCTATACCGCAACGGGAAGGTCATCTACAAGGGCGGCTTGTCGAACAACTTGCCTGACGGCCCCGGTACCTTTTATGACATCGGAAACGAACGGTATGAAGGGCTGTTTAAGCACGGGCGGCTCAACGGCAAAGGAAAGCTGTATACAGGCGATATGCTTTTTTATGAAGGGGACTGGAAGGAAGGCCGGATGTCAGGCAACGGCAAGCTGTACGGCGCGGAAGGGAAAGCCCTCTTCGAAGGAACCTTTGACGGCGGGCTCCGTTATGGCTACGGGGTGTTGTTTGATAAGGACGGCAAGAAGGTGTACGAAGGCAATTGGGTCAAGGACCAGCGCTACGGCTACGGCAAATCCTATAGTCAGGACGGAAAGGTGCTGTATGCGGGCAATTGGCTGGAGGACCGTGAAAACGGGAAAGGTCAGCTCCGCCGCTTCGGCAAAATTAAGCTGTACCAGCTTGACGGCGTAACCGCTGTGTCTGAGGAGGAGGTGGAGGTTGCTTATGTTTCCGATGTGGAGTACCGGAACGGTATTCTGTTTAAGCAAACCGAATCCGATCTGGTGTACCGCGGGGAATTTAATGAGGCGGGTGAGCTTCACGGCGAAGGGGAAGCAGGACGGATCGTGGGAACTGTTTCGTCCAGCGCAGGGGTACTGAATAAGTGGGAGCCACTGTACAAAGGGCAATTCAAGAACGGCCTGATGACAGGCAGCGGTACGTTATACACCAGCAATGGGACCAAGGAATACGACGGCCAGTTAAGCGGTGGTGTCCGGGACGGCAATGGCTTATCCTTTATGGCAAACGGGCAGATGCAATATTACGGTCCGTGGGTGAACGGCATCAGAAGCGGCAAGGGCTGGGTTTATAGCTATGGAACGCCCGACTCTTCCGTGGCCAACACCAGCTTTACCCTGACCGAGGCCGAATTCAGCCAAGGCTCACAGATTTCCTCCGGCAATGTCTATCAGGTGTATACGGATGCGAAAAACGGCGTAGGTAAAAGCAAAGGCACCCAATACTGGACCTATGACGCAGCCAAAAAGGAAGACCTGACCGTTTTCAGCTCGTACGGCAACAAGGGACGGCTGGTCTACGAAGGAGATATGCAAAACGGACTGCGCCACGGCTATGGGGAGGAAAAACTCACCAACGGCACGTATAAAGGAAATTTCGCCTACAACAAATGGCATGGCAGCGGTGTGCTGGAGACAGTAAACGACTATGTCAATGTCAAATATGAAGGCATCTTCGAGAACGGGCGCAAAACCGGCAGCGGCAAGCTCTACGTCAATAAGATTCTTGTGTATGAAGGACAATTCCTGAATGATGACCGTTCCGGTTACGGCATCAGCTATTACGACAACGGCAAAAAGGAATACGAAGGCAGCTTCGCCTACAACAACCGGCATGGCATCGGAACACTCTATGATTACCTGGGCAATGTGATTTATAAGGGAGAATTCCGCGATGGCCTGACTTTAACCCAATACAAGGAACGGTATCCGTGACAAAGCCATGAAAAACTCCGCTTCCTGGAGTCCGGAGGAACCTCAGGAAGCGGCATCCTATTATCATCCCGTTCGTTTTATGCTAAAATGATAGAGTTATGTTAACTTACTAGAACGGGAGAGACATCCTTTGAACAAACCCAAAAAAGCCTTAAGCCGTGCCATGGCCCAAATGCGGGGCTGGAGCTGGCTGAAGCGGACTTATGCTGCTATATTTGCACTCGGCTTTATTATATCGAGCTTTCTGTTTTTGACACCTACGGGGGAGGCCTCCCGGGAATGGATGGCGCAGACGGTTATCACCACCCAGCACCGCTCCTGGGCCTGGATGTTCGTTGGCGGGGAGAAGCGGGACCGTATGGTGGCCCAGCTTCACCTGGACCGTGAGCTTATGGGCACTGAACGCCAGAATTTCGGCATGATCAATGTGGGAAACGGCCATAAGACGGTGAAGCGGTCGGCGGATGAGCTGATCAAGGTGGAGGATATCTCAGCCCCTCTTTGGAAAGGCAAAAAAATGTACGTGTATGACCCCCGCGCTATCCGCGTAGTAGTGCCGTCCAAAAGCGGCGAAGGCGAACGCATCTCCTCCATGGTGGAGCGGACCGGCGCCTATGCTGGCATTAATGGCGGCGGATTTGTGGATCCCGACGGCCTGGGCAACGGTTTTGCACCTATCGGCTTTATTATTTCGGGCGGAGAGATTCTGTATACGGACCAGGACGGCAGTATTGCCCAGCACGTAGTAGGCTTCACCAAGGAAGGTGTGCTGGTCGTCGGCAAATATACCATTGACCAGCTCCTGGAGATGGGGATTTCCGAGGCTGTTATGTTTTACCCGCGGGTCATTGCCAACGGCAAAGGCCTGATTACCTCCGGTGACGGCGGCTGGGGCCGCGGCCCGCGGACGGCTATCGGCCAGAAGGAGGACGGCACCGTGGTGATTATGGTCATCGACGGACGCCAGACCCACAGTGTGGGCGCTACCCTGAAGGAAATTCAGGACCTGATGCTGGAGGAGGGCGTGGTCAATGCCGGCTTCCTGGATGGCGGCGCCTCCTCGGAGCTGGTTACCCAGGCGGACGGGCTGATCACCAAACCCTCCAGCCGTTACGGGGAGCGCAGACTCCCTTCGGCCTTGCTGGTATTCGGCGATCCTGCCGACTATGTGCCGAACAATCCTTGGGATGGGGTAACGAATATTGATCCGGGCGGCGCTTATGATCACCCGGACTTCCTGAAGGAGCAGGCGGAGAACAAGAACAAACCCAAACCCTCCGTCTCCCCTTCCGCTTCAACGTCGGCAACACCGAAGCCTGATAAAAGCGTGGAGCCCAGTTCCTCGGCATCCGGCAAACCGGCTTCGCCGGATACCTCCGGCTCACCCGGAGCGGGCAAGCCTACGGGCAGCACACCCGCAGGCGGCGAAAGCAGCACGCCTGCTTCGCCGAACAGCTCCGCCGGAGCTGGCACTGGCGGCGGTACCGCAAGCCCCGGCGCCGGTACAGGCGCGGGAGCAGGCGGCAACACCGCCACGCCCGGAACGGGCGCCAGTGCGACGCCGAAGCCGTCCTCTTCGGCGGGAGCCGGGGCAGGGGCGTCGGTGCAGCCTTCTGTGAAGGCGAACTCCACCGCGTCCCCCGGTGATGTGAAGCTGCCCGGCGCATCTGCTGGGCAGCAAAGCGATGCCGCCGGCGTCGCGAAGCCTACGGC
>JAEWAA010000192.1 GCA_023391955.1 Bacillota bacterium
GTACTTCCCGATGCTCCCGGTAGGCAGCTGCAGGTACGGCGTATCCCAGCAGATCGCTTAATTGGGCGAAGGAACGGACAATATTGGGATAGGCCAGCAGCGCTTTTTGGCCTTTGTATCCGGCAGACAACTGGATGACCCGGATCATATCGAAGGCATTCACCGGCATTTCGATAACGGGAATGGGGGATACCCTGCGGCAGGCATCCACCGTTCCCCCACGGGTAATCACCGCATCGAAATGCTCTGCCGCATTCAGTTCCAACAAAAGCTGCGGTCCGTTGAGATAATTGCCCCGGTGCACCTGGATATAGGCTTCGGGATACTCCTCCGCCACGGCCGCGGCTAACTCCTTAAGGCCCGCATATGGGGCCAGAATCAAAATTCTTGTCATCGTTAGCGGGCCTCCCATGCTTTTGGCTTACTCCATTTCCTCATTTAACAAGACCATATGAATGTGATCCTCCCACCTACCGTTGATTCTCAGGTATTGCTTGGCCAATCCTTCATGATAGAAACCCAGCTTCTCGGTAACCTTCAAGGAGGCCATGTTGTGCGGCATGATGTTCGCTTCGATGCGGTGCAGGTTTAGATTTTGAAAAGCGTAGGCAGTGAGTTCCTTGATGGCTTCGGTCATATAGCCTTTTCCCTGTTCCGTCCCGTCCAGGCGGTACCCCAGGTGGCAGGACAGAAAGGCTCCCCTGACAATATTGGAAAGGGCCACTGACCCGATCACCCGGTCTGGCTCCTCCGCTTTGCACAGCCACAGCTTGACCAGCTGCCCCCGCTCAGAATTAACCTTGTCCTCGGCCCGAGCAGGTTGCCCGCACCCGCAGCGCATTGGCTCCCCAAGGTTCGATCCATACCAGCTCGTGATCATATTCCCAGACTAACCGTCCCATCTCCGAACGAAACATGGCTGTTGGCCTCCATTCAGTCTATAATGAAGCTACGCCCCCATTATAGCGGAGGCTGAACGGCCTCACGATGTACTCCATTACGCGATATCCATACAATATTACGTTTTTTGGCAGGAGGAATAACCATGCAGCAGGTGGACGGCAGCCTCTATTCCTGGAAGCGGGAGCATACGGAAATACCGGACCATACGTTTCCGGTGAATGTGTTTCATATTCATTTTCCGGACCGGATGATAATCCCTCCCCATTGGCATGAGCATATGGAATGGATCCTGGTGACCCAAGGCAGCTTCCAGGTGCAGGTTGGCGCAGTCTCCCGTGAGCTCGCGGCCGGAGAAGCCGCGTGGGTGAATCGCCGGCAGATGCATGCGGCTTATCCCACGGAGCATGGCAGCGAGCTGTATGCGGTGGTTTTTAACGAAGCACTTCTAAAGGGGGCGCAGGATTCTACGGAGGCCCAGTACATCCGCCCGCTGCTGTCAGAGGATGTCCGGCTTCCCGCCTTCTACGGAAAGGAGCTGCCGGTAACCGCTTCCCTTCAGGCCTGCCTGGAGCGTATGTTCCATACGTTCGCCCATAGATGCATAGCCTTCGAGCTGCGAATCAAAGGGGAGCTGCTTGCCGCATTGGGGCTTGTTTATCCGTCCGCGGAGCATATTGCCCGTCCCCAACAGCGGACTGGGCATCCGGAGAACGGCATCGATGCCCTGCTGGTTCATCTGGGCGGGCATTTCCGCAAGCCCATTACCGTGGAGCAGGCCGCCCGCATTTGCTGCCTTACCCCCAACTATTTTTGCCACCTCTTCAAAAAAACAACCGGCAAAACACTCGTGGAATACGTCCACATGCTGCGGATACATGAAGCAACCCGCCTGCTTCAGCTCCGCCGGGATTCCATCCAAGGCGTAGCCGAACAGGCGGGCTTTTCCAACCCCACATATTTCGGGAGAGTATTCAAGCAGATTACGGGAGTGACGCCAAGCGAATACATGAAGCGTTTTCCCCGTGTATGAAAGCCGCCAAGGCGCGGGAGTTCTAACGGACCGAGGAGCGCTTATTCACGGCAAAAACGAGGTTTGTTCAACCTAACGGACAGGAGATCCGCTATCTGGGCAAAAAGCGCTGGTTTGGCGCGGAAAAGACTGCAATAACGTCCTCTGTGTCCGCGAAAATACCAAACGGATGCTTTTGAGCGAAATAACGGCCTCCCTGTCCGTTAGCGGATGAGCAAGGGTTATCGCACTTTAACGTGTAGTTTACGCTCTCAACCGTGTTGTGTACGCTCTCTACCGTGTATGCATACGAAACCTAGAAGTACCGGTTCTTCCCGCCGAAGATCTCCTTGATCTTCTCCAGCGGCACCTTGGGCACCCGGTCATAGGTCAAGAGACCGTTGATCTCCTGCTCCACATCCGTGAGCTGGGTGTAACAGAAGCCTTGGATCACAGGGGTTTCCAGCAAGGGCTCAACGACCGCGGCGAGCTTCGCCAGGAAATCCTCATCGTTGTCCGCGCCGGAGTAGCCCCAGCCCTCCCACTCGCTTTTCTTGTAGGCAATACCGCCGAATTCGGTGATCAGGAGGGGTTGGCCTGTATAGACCGTACCACCAACAAACAGCTCCTTGCGGCTGGGCTTCATACCAAGAGCCTGCTCCAGCGTGCTGTAGCGGCTGGCCAGTTCCTCGCGTTTCCACTCGTAATCGTGAATGGTAAGCAGGTCCGTGGTCATTTGCTCCCAGCCGTCATTGGAAACAACCGGACGGGTATCATCCAGGGATTTGGTCATGTAGTACATGGCCATGGCATGGCGCTGCTGTCGCTCATCGATGAGAATGTTGGGCACACCCCAGCTCTCATTCAACGGAACCCATACCACCAGCGCCGGATGGTTATAATCCCGCTCCACCGCTTCCTGCCATTCTGCGGTTATCTTGCGCACGTATTCCTCCGAATAGGCATAAGCATTGGCCATTTCGCCCCATACCAGATACCCCAGCCGGTCCGCCCAATACAGGTAACGCGGGTCTTCGATCTTCTGATGCTTCCGCGCACCGTTAAAGCCCATTTCCTTAGCCAGCTCAATATCCTGCTTCAAGGCCTCGTCGCTGGGTGCGGTCAGAATTCCGTCCGGGAAGTATCCTTGATCCAGCACCAGCCGCATAAAATATGCCCGGTTATTCAGCATCAGCCTGCCCGATTCAATAGCAATCTTACGCATGCCGAAGTAGCTTTCCGCCTTGTCCGTTTCTACCCCATCCACCAGCAGGGTAACGGTCACTTCGTATAAGTTGGGGCGCTCAGGCGACCACCACCGGCCCAGGCCATGATCATTAAAATCATGGAGACTTATGGTGCGTGCTTCCTCCGAATGGCCCACCGAGAAGGTAGTCACCGACCGGTACTCGTCCTTGAAGCGGATTTCAATCTTAGCCTCTGCTTTGCAGCCGGCAGGGACCTGGTTCAGGAAGGTGCGGATATGGATTTCATTGCGGTCAATATCCGGCTTGAATTTCAGCTTCTTGATATGAAGGTCCGCCACCGGCTCAAGCCACACCGTCTGCCAGATCCCGGTTGTCCGGGTATAGAAGATGGAGGCGGAATCCTCCTTCCAATATTGCTTGCCCCGCGGCAGGGTCACATCCTTGCTGAAGTCCTCAACGCGGACAACAACCGTGTTGGCTCCATCCTGCAGAGCCGGGGTAATATCTGCCTGGAACGGTGTATGGCCGCCTTCATGATACGCAACCTGCCGTCCGTTCACCCATACGGTGGCTTGGTAATCCACTGCGCCGAAGTGCAGAATCACCTTCTGGCCGGCCCATTCCGCCGGAACCGTAAAGCTGCGTTTGTACCAGACCAGATCGTGGAAGCCGGTTTCGCCGATGCCGCTTAATTTGCTCTGATAGGTAAAGGGTACCTGGATTTGACGGCTAAAGGAGTGGTTTCCGTTATGCCACTGCCCGGCATCTCCAACCCGGTTATCGTCGAATTCAAATTCCCATGCTCCGTTTAAATGCTGCCATGCGTTTCTGACGAATTGGGGACGGGGGTATTCCGTCCGCTGAATAGGTTGTGTCATGACTCACATTCTCCTCATTTACGTAATTTAATGATTAACTTAATTACCATACAGTTAATATGATAAGCAACCGCCCTCTTTATGTCAACATCAAGTTGATTATTTAACTTGTAGGTTATATAATTGAAGGATCTACGAGGAGTGAATGGATGAAACTGGATGTCACTACAGCCAACATGCGGGTTCTGGAG
>JAEWAA010000245.1 GCA_023391955.1 Bacillota bacterium
GTTCGGGGTTCGGGGTCCGAGGGGTTCGGGGCTCTCGGGCTGCGGGTTCCCGCACCTCACCCACAGCAAACAGCCGTCCTTCCGGACGGCCTGTTTTGATGCCGAGGCTGCTTCCAGCGCTCCGCGGCTTATTCCTTACTCTTGATCTGCTGCCAGCGCTCCGCGGCTTATTCTTTAACCTTAAACTGCTGCAGCAGCTCCTGCAGGCTGTCCGCCAGGCGGGACAGATCCGCCGAAGAGGCGGATACCTCTTCCATGGAGGCCAGCTGCTCCTCGGATGAAGCGGCCACTGTTTGCGTGTTCATGGATGTGCTGCGCGCCACTTCCTCCAGACCGCCGAAGGTTTGCTCTGCCTCCTGCACCTGCTCCACGATGGTATTGGTGATCCGGGTGGTTTCCCGGACCTTCAGCTCCACTTCCTTCATGGCCTGGACGATCTCCCCGAACTTCAGGTCGGTTTCCTCCACCGCGGCCATACCCCCGTTGACCTGATCCTTCACCTGAACCATGGAGCCGACGGTGCGCCCGATATCTGCGCGAATATCGCTGATCAGCTCCGCCACCTTCTCCGCAGAGGTCCGGGAGCCCTCCGCCAGCTTCTTCACCTCGCCGGCCACCACCGCAAACCCTCTGCCGGATTCTCCGGCCCGGGCCGCTTCAATGCCCGCATTCAACGCCAGAAGGTTGGTTTGAACCGCAATCCCTGCAATCACCTTCACCATCTCCTCAATTTGCTCCGACCGGTGGGCCAGGCTGCGGATAGCCGCATCGGACTGGTCCACGGCGCCATGAATCTGCATCATCTGGGCCACGGTGCGCTGAACCGCCTGGGCCCCTTCTCCTGCCAATTGGCCCGCCACCGCCGTCCGCTCCAGCGCTTCACGGGAATCCGTGCCAATGGTGGTCATGCCCGCCGCGATATCCTGCATCAGCTTGCCGCTTTCATTGGTTGCAGCCAGCTGGGAGTCCGCCCCGGCGGAAATATCCTGGATGGACATGGCGATATGCTCGGTGGCCTTGCTTGTTTCATCAGCGCTTACCGTCAGGATTTCCGCCGTACCGGCTACCTGCTCGGCAGTGGATGCCGCACCTTGAATAAGGCGGATCAGCCCTTCGCGCATCCGGTTAAAGCTGCTCACCAGCATGCCGATCTCATCCTGTGACCGGTCCGCTACCTCCACAGTAAAGTCGCCGTGTCCGGCAGCCTCCAGTGATGCCTTCACCCGGCCGATGCGGCGGGACAAACCCCAGACAAAGAAGAATATCGCCACTACGGATACGGCCAGCACACCCGCCAGAATGATCCACACCAGCCTCATGGCCTCATTGGCATGCTGGAGCACAGCCGCCTCGGAGGTGCCGGCGAACAGAATCCCCACCGTTTCTCCGCCTTTATTTTTGAGCGGCAGATAGGAGGTTTGGTACTCCTCCCCCAGAATAGTGGCGGTGCCCTGGTAGGCTTCACTCCGCTTCAATACCACCTCTTCCACCGACGGATCGACGGTTGTTCCCACCGCCCGGCTGCCATCCTCCTTCAGAACGTTGGTGGCCACCCGGGTATTGCCCTGAAAAAGGGTCATTTTATTGCCGGTGGACGTTTGGATTTCATCCAGGATTTCATTATTGCCGTTCATCTTCTGGGTGCCCTTGTATAAACCTTCCGCATTCACGGACCAATCCCCGGGATAACGGGCCTCCAGATATTTCAACGCCAGAGCATTGGTACCAATCGCATTCTGGGATACCTCATCCCGGATTCCGTCCTTGAGCATCATTAAAAACATTTGGGACATGGTAACTGCCATCATAAGCAGCAGCAGCAGAAACATCAGAAAAATTTTCGGTCCCAACTTCATTTTACGAAGTAACATGTGCTCGCTTCCTTTCCACTGTGAGTCTAAGTTGTATGAATCGGCAACTTTTCTTACTTTATTCGACATTCTTCTTCACAACCCTTTAGACCTATTTCTGGCATTACGAATTTAAATGAAATTTGAATCCCATTTACATTAGGCTTGATACAAAAAGTTCTCCCGTCACCTGCCCGGATAAACCGGCATAAGCTGACTACAACCGGAGTGGAAGCCCATGGAAAAAGAGGAGGATGCTTATGCCGCCCCGTTATCGGATTATTGTCGATTTATCGCAGCTTATGCTGCATCTGCTGGAAGGAGACACAGTGGTAAAGTCATACCCTGTTGGCATTGGCACGATTGCTTCCGCTTCTCCCGAAGGGCTTTTTAAAATCATCAACAAACAGCCCAATCCAGGCGGCCCCTTCGGCGCTTTCTGGATGGGTCTTTCCAAACCCCATTACGGCATCCACGGAACCAACCGCCCCGACTCCATCGGCAAACGGAGCTCCCACGGATGCATCCGCATGCACAACGCCGATGTGCTGGATTTGGCCGCAAAGGTATCGGTTGGCACTGAAGTACGGATACGGAAATAAATACATGACATAATTATAACATTGAATGTCGCTTTAATTTAGGTACATGTTACATTTTCAGCAACTTTGAATCAAAACGCATCCCCTCCTCCTTAAAACCCGCTATAATCAAGCCAGAGAGATGGCAAGTTATATCCCATATCAGAGGAGAGGGTAACCATGAACATGCGGTTGAAGGCGATGAAAAAGCATGTATTCTTTTGCGGCAGCGAGCATTGCGAGGGCCAGGAATCCAGCGAGGTAATGGAAGCGGTGAAGGAAAAGCTGGTGGAGGCGGGCATTCATAAGGAAATCAAGCTCAGCAAGACCAACTGCTTAGGTCTGTGCGGCTACGGCCCCTTCGCCCTGGTATACCCGGACGGCATCTGGTATTACAACCTGACCACAGATGATGCCGAGCGCATCGTGATGGAGCATCTGGTGAACAACGAGCCGGTGGAGGAACTGATCATGCACCGGATTTCCGCCACCTGATCCGCCGGTACGGACAGTCTTCCTTATATTTAATACAGCGTTCTCCATAAATAAAAGGTGGCATAAGCACGCCACGGCTGCCAAGCACGCCCCATCGTCTCCACTACAGAGAGGGAGGGCTTCACCGTTTGGCCCAGCCTCATGCGGATAGCATGATGCAATCCCACGTCCGACAACGGGAAAGCGTCCGGGTTGCGCAGACAGCGCATGGACACATACTGGGCCGTCCACGGTCCAATTCCCCGTATCTCCATCAGCTTATCCTCCGCCAGCCGGAAGTCCCCCATGAGCAGGAGCTGTTCCTTGGACAGCTCTTTTTCTGCGATGAGCCGGGCTACGGACAGCAGGGTTTCCGCCTTGAACCGGCTGAACTTCAGTGTTTGCAGCTCTTCGGGAGGAACGCCGGCCAACCGTTCGGCGGAGGGAAACAGCATAAACCTGCGGCCCTCATGGACAAGCTCCTCACCATATGTCTCCACCAGTCTTTTTTTGAGTGTATAGGCTAAGGAAAGATTAATCTGTTGGCCGATAACCGTCCAGCACAAGGCCTCCAGAAGACTGGGCACTCCCACCAGCCTTAACCCCCTGAACTGCTCCGCCACAGGCTGAAGCACCGGATCGCGGTCGCATAAATCATAAAATTCCTCCAGCCGGGTATCCAAATCCAACCACTCCCGGACAAAAGCCACCACTTCCTCCCGCTGCGCGGCAGCAGGCTCACCGTTCAGAAAACGGAGGATGAGATGGCGTCCCCCCTCTTCGGAAGAGCCTTCCGTATCCCGGCCTTCCTCCTCGCCGATGGCCAGAAGCACCGGTTTGTTTCCGATCCGAATGGCCTTGTATACGATCCGGTCCTCCACCTGGTGCAAGCATTCCGATTCATTGCGTTCCAGGTACCCCAATGAATGGCTGAAGTTATAGTCCTGCGGCACTGCAAGCCGCACAAAGCTTTTTTCCATAGCTAAAGCAATCCTCCTGTTCCGTTATAGAATGTGGTGTCAAGATGCTTATCCATGGGGTATAATGGCAGGTAAGGCAGCACTGCGATCTCCTTCGTGCCATGCAGACTGCCCATTGGGCTCGCGCTGCAGCGGGCGCCGCATACCGGAGGTGGATGCCCCTTGCCAGATATTGTTCTTCAGCCCCTAAGCCCCAAGCTGTCGGAGCAAGCATTATCCCGATATATCCAAACCTTCCTCGACCAGGAACGGATGTCCGTTCATACCTTCATGATGCTGGAGAAGCTCCGGCGCAACAAGGGCTACCGGAACAGCGGCTATTCCCTGTGGGATTATTACGCTACGGACCGGAAGCGCCGTCCCTATATCATTTCCGAGCAGACCTTCAAGAGCTACACCCATAAGCTGGATGAGATTCTGGTGTATTGGGACCACCGCTATTTGGAAGCGGCTTCACCCTTTGCCCGGGCCAGCGGGGTTTGCATCGCCAATTACAAGGTGCTGGCCGCCCATCTGGAGCAATGCCCGCCTACGCTGTACCTGTTCGACCGGGATTACCAATGGTCTTTGGTACGGACGGATGAATCCCAGAACGAAATGGACTGGAACTGCCTGCAGATCGGCGAAATCGGCTCGCGCCTGCGGCCAACGCGCACAACGGCAGCAGGGGAACCGGCCGGGAAACCAACGGCCATCACCAACCCGCCGGAGGCTCCCGCCTCTAATCTGATTCCCCTGCTCCAGTCTGTTCCCAAAATCACGTAATACTAATAATCTGCCTGCGGAGTAATTCTGGTGAAACCATATTCTGCAACATGAAACGGGAGGGATAGGTTGGCTTGAGGGCGAGTTTTTTTGTTGGCTTTGACACCTTAACAATCCAAATCCCATCAAGGCCAACAAAATGTTTGAGCTTCCAAGCCAAGCCTATCCCGGTAGTGCATGTTGCCCAGGGAATATGGTTACACCATTATATTTCGCCGGACATACCCTAATTAAAACTGCTCCCCGGACCAATGCCGGGAAGCAGTTTTTTAAGTTGAATATGCAATTGTGATCTGCGCTTACTGCTGGCTCGCGGTTATGGCCTGCTCCAGATCGAACAGGATATCCTCGATGGCCTCAGTTCCAATGGACAGGCGGATCAAGCCGGGCTCCACCCC
>JAEWAA010000250.1 GCA_023391955.1 Bacillota bacterium
TCCTACAACAAGGAGGATGAATTCGCGGTTATTGAAAAAAGGTGGAGTCTGCTCCATGAACAAAGCGACGAGATGCGAAGCCGGTTATCCGGCCAGCTGCCCCATGTCAGGGAAAGCTTCCTGCGTCAGCTGATCCAAGGCTATTATTATGCGTTTTCGGAGGAAGACCTGAAGCGCCGGATGGAGAGCTTGAAATGGGATATCCGCGACAGGCAATTTGTTGTGGTCTATATGCAGCTGACGGGAATCACGGACCGCGAGGGCAAATTCAAGTTCGGCGATGAGGGGCTGGCAACCTTCGCGGCGGTGAATATCATCAGTGAATTAGCGGGGCAGCATTTTGAACAGCATAATGCCGTCAACTTCCATAACCTCAAAGCTGCGCTGCTTATTTTGGCGCCTAACCGTGAGCCGCCTGCCGGCAAGCTCCAGGCTTTTTCGGAGGAGCTGACCCAAACCTTCAACCAGGTTCTGAACATGCATGTGACCATGGTGGTAAGCCAGCCCGTCAGCTGGATTACAGAGATTCCTACGGCCTTCGAGGGAGCCCGGCAATTGGCGGCCTTCCGCAATATCTTAAGCGGTAATCAGGTTATCTACATGGACGGCAGTACGGATACCCCTGCGGTTGAGGAGGTTCAATATCCGTTAGCCCTGGAGAGGGAGCTGATTCAGGCGCTGCAGAGCGGCCAGGAGGAGCTTACCTGTCAGCTTCTGGATTCCTTTCTGACGGCGCTTACGGTGGAGGGGGCTAAGGAAATCGAGGTGCAGCTGGGGATGCTGCAGCTGCTGGGAAGCATCCAGCATGCGGTTATGACATCGGGGATCCATCCCAGCCGGTTGTTCAAAGGGGTGAATCTATATGAATCCCTGTCCCAAATCCGTGAGCCCCGGCTTATTCTGGAATGGTTCCGGGAGAAAATTGTAAAGCCGTATCTCCAGGAAATTGTCCGGCGGACGGATGTCCAGACCAAACGGGCTGCCGAACAAGCGGTGGACTATATCCGGCAATATTACATGAAGGATATCTCGCCGGAGAGCTGTGCGGAGCATACGGGCACCACCCTTTTTTTCCTGAGCAGAGCCTTCAAGCAGGTAACGGGCAAATATTTCTTGGACTACCTGATGGAGGTCCGGATGAATAAGGCCAAGGAATTGCTCCGGGATACGGATTTTCTGATCAGCGAGGTGGCGGAGCAATCGGGATTCCAGCACAGCAACTTTCACCGGATATTCAAGAAAATGGAGGGGATGAATCCGACCCAATACAAGGAGTTCAGCCGCGGGAAGGAAATGGACTCCGAGGAATAGAACGGCCGGATAAAGCAGAAGGGGATGTGCGGTTCGCACATCCCCTTTCTTGCGGTTATCTCTTACTTATATAGGATTTATTTCTTTTGGGCTGCAGTGTACAGCTCGTTCATTTCCTTGACCAGTTCGTCACCGCCGGATTTCTTCAAGGTTTCGAAAGCAGCGCGCATGCCGGCTTCGTCAATTTGGCCGACGATGAACTTGATACGGGCATCATTGATGATGTTTTCCAATTGGGGTCCCTTTTGGTTGTACACGTCGGAAATCAGCGGAGCTGCCGGATTGGCAACCACAAATTCCTCATTTTTCTTGATCAAAGCTGTTTGTTTCTTACGGAGCTCGGTTTGTTTCACGGTAAGCGCGTTGCTGGAAGGCAGGAAGGAGAGCATTTGGTTCAGGCCTTCCACTTCAGATTCCAGAAGAACGGTATCCTTGCTGATGGTCACATTCTTTTCGGCGTCCAGGGTATAGTGCTTGCCTTCCAGACCATAGCTCAACAGCGTCTGATTCTCAGAATCATTAATCTTATCCAGGAAGGCCAGCACACGCTTCAGCTCGGCTTCGGTCTTCACTGTCGACTTCGGAATGGACACCATGCCGGAGTAGCCTGCAGTAGGCAGAGTGCGCAGCTTGCCGTCCTTGCCCACAACACCGCTGGATACATCGATATAATGGATATTCGGGTTGTCCTTGCCTTCCTTGACCAATGCGGCATGGATCTTGTCGTCGGCACGGGCGCCGCCGTCGATTACGTCGACGATTACACCAGCTTGGTTGTTCACCATAGGATCCGTCCACTTGGCGCTGTCGAAGACGGCGAAGTCGGTATTGATGAGCTTCTCATCATACAGCTTCTTCATAAACTTCAGGCCTTCGATATATTCCTCGTATTGATGCTCGGGAACGAGCTTCCCGTCCTTCACGCCCCATTTGTTGGGAGCACCGAACCACAGCTTGATGGTATCGAAGCCGCTGGCCCAGCCGCCGGTCCATTTGACCAGGATCATGCCGTAGGTATCGGCCTTGCCGTTTTTGTCCGGGTCCTTTTCTTTAAACGCTTTCAACATATTGTAGAAATCGTCGATGGTTTTCGGCTCCTGCAAGCCGACTGCATCCAGCCAATCCTTGCGGTAGTAGTAGCCGTTCCGGCCCAGATCGCGGCCGCGGTAAACGCCGTACACTTTGCCGTCAATGGAGCTGTTGTTCAATACGGTTGGGTTGGCGCCGGACAGATTCTTGTAATCCTTCAGGTACGGGCTCAGCTCCCAGAACGCGCCGGAACGTACGGCATTGACGAAGCTGGAGGATTTGTCGCCCAGTACAGCAATCAGGGAAGGCAGCTTGCCGGATGCCAACGTGATATTGAACTTATCGTTATAAGAAGCATTGGGTACCCATTCGAAGTGGATATTGGTATTGGTCCGTTTCTCCAGCTCTGCCGCAACAGGGCTGTCATCCTTGGGGAAGTTGGTTTTGAAAATAGGCAGCATAATGGTCAGCTCAAGGGGCGGCTGTTGGGTGGGCGCCACACTTGCCGCTGCCGAGGGGGCGGTTGACGCGCCGGCGGAAGGGGAAGCGGAGCTTCCGCTATCACTGCCGCCGCAGCCTGCAAGTGTACCGGCGGCAATGGTTCCTACTGAAACCACTGCAACAAAACGTTTCATGCTGCTTGCTTTTCTTTTCATTTTGTACCCTCCTTGTAATGGTCAAGCCTGTTTGGGTTGTTTTATTTGCATGTATGGAATAACTCCCTTTGGAGTGATTCGCAATCCGGATAAAACGAGGTGCGTTGCCATCAACCCTTAACGGAGCCGATCATAACGCCCTTGGCAAAATGCTTTTGCAGGAACGGATACACACACAGAATCGGAATGGTGCCGACGACAATGACCGCCATCTTGATGGATTGCTCCGGAGGCTTCACGAAGTTGGGGTCCATGGAGTTCAGGTCACCTGCTGCCTGGGACAGCATAACGATCTGGCGGAGCATCACCTGCAGAGGCCACTTGCTTGGGTCATTGATGTAAAGCAGGGCTGAGAAGAAGTTGTTCCAGTGGCCCACCGCGTAGAACAGTGTGAAGGTGGCGATAACCGGCATGGACAGGGGCAGCACGATTCTCCATAGAAGACTAAGCTCCTGGCAGCCGTCGATCCGGGCCGCTTCCTCAATTTCAGGGGGCAGCTCCTGGAAGAAGTTCTTCACGATAATCAGGTTGAAGGCGCTGATGGCGCCGGGAAAAATCAGGGCGTTGAAGGAATCCAGCATGTTCAGCTCGCGGATTACCAGATAGGTCGGGATCATTCCGCCGCCGAACAGCATGGTGAAGATGACCATGTTCAGGAACAGATTGCGGCCCATCAGACTGCGCCGGGCAAGGGGGTAAGCCATGGTGATGGTGAAGAACAGGTTGACGATGGTGCCGACTACGGTGATGTACACGGAAACCCCAATGCTTCTCATGATGGAGTCGGTTGAGAAGATGAATTGGTAAGCATTCAGGGTGAAGGTTTCGGGAATCAGGAACACGGCGCGTTTCGTAATCTCCGCATCAGAGGCGAAGGAGCCTGCGATAATAATGATGAACGGCAGAATGGCAAGGATCCCGGCCGCCCCCAAAAAGAGGTAGTTGGATATGTCGAAGACCGTGCCGCCGACGGTTTTGTATTGCTTGGCCATCTAAAAAACCTCCCCTTAGTAAAGTCCGGCCTGCCCGAATTTTTTGGCCAGCCAGTTGCTTCCCAGCACCAGCGTGACGCCGATGACGGACTTGAAGAGGCCGACTGCCGTACTGTAGCTGAATGCACCTTGGGTAATCCCGACGGTATAGACGTAGGTGTCGAAAACCTCGGCTACCTCGCGGTTAAGCGCATTCATCATCAAAAAGATTTGCTCAAAGCCATTATCGAGAATATTTCCCATCCGGAGGATCAGCAGAATCACGATGGTGCTGCGAATAGAAGGAAGCGTAATATGCCAGGTTTGTTTCCAGCGGTTGGCGCCGTCCATGATCGCCGCTTCGTATTGCTCCACATCCACCCCGGCCAATGCCGCCAGGAAGATAACCGTTCCCCAGCCGCACTCCTTCCAGATGGTCTGGATGATGATCAGCGGTCTGAACCATTCGGGATCGGTAAGAAAGGATATTTTTTCACCCGTTAATTGATAGATAAATTCATTGATGGTTCCGCCCTCCGTGGTCAACAGGATGTACGTTAAGCTGGCCACGATAACCATCGAGATAAAGTGGGGCACATACACCAGAGTCTGAACAGACCGTTTGTACCAGGAGATCCTGACTTCATTCAGCAGAAGCGCCAGCAGGATCGGAGCAGGGAAGGAAAACACCAGACTATATAAGGATAAGACCAGGGTATTGCGCAGAAGCATGCCAAACTCGATATTCTGGAAGAACATGTTGAAGTGGTCGAGACCTACCCAGTCACTCTTGAAAAATCCGAGGAAAGGCTGGTAATTCTTAAAGGCCAGCAGGATGCCCCACATGGGTGCGTATTTGAATACCAAGAAATAAAGCAATCCGGGTGTAATCAGCAGGTACAGCCACTTGTCCCGCTTTAACCGTTTACTGATCAGATTCCACTTGCTTTTTCGGGTGCTCGGTACAACAGTCAACTCTTCTGCTGCTGTTTCTCCCACTCCCCATCACCTCCGGGTTGTCTTTCGCTTCTCTAGAGCGGTTATACTTTGATTATGGTCGAATCCGCAGTCTGACAACAATCGGAGATTCTTGTTCGGGCCTAAAACCAGCATTTTGGGCTGAAATCAAAAAAGTGCAAGGCTTGCGAAGCCGGTGAAAACGGCTGAAAACAGTAAAAAACCCGACGGATCATCCGATCCATCAGGATTTTTGGAATGGAATACCAGTAGAGGGTGGAGGGCTCAAGCGGGTGAAGGGGAGCCTTTTTTGTTGGAGTACGACCGGATCAGCTCAATGGAGCCGCGGACAGCCAGAAAGGTGCCCAGGAAAAAAAGGAACGAGTAGTACCAGGTCCAGTTATGGAATTTCACAAGTTGGGTATTTTCTGCGGCCCACCATTCGAAGAGAGTAGGCGGAATGCTGTAAAGGACAGCCTGAAGCAAAATTCCGCTTAAGTGGGATTTGTATGAGGTTTGGTTGTACAGGACACAAAGCAAGGGATACGCGAATACGGCAAATACGATGGTTGTTTGGAAAATGTTGGGTAATAAACGGTCCGGATAGCTTAACCATCCCTTGGAAACAAAATAGGTGTCGCACAGGATGGATAAAAAGCCTTTGAGAAAAAAGACAATAATCCAGTCCTTGACCGGAGGTTTGGAAAATACGTAAAACATGGTCGCAATTGATAACACTAACACAGTCCAATTAATAAACCCAGCCATACCATCTGACCTCCATGCAGCTTCCATATTTAGGGACAAAATCAGTATGCCACTGATTTCGGGATTTATCCCTGGGGGGCTGTTTCATGTCGGTCTTTTACAATACAACGCCATCAGATTTCGATAGGATTAGGAATAACGCATGAATCGAACCGCCAACAGTTGAAGGGAGAGATACGGATATGAAGCCGGAGGAAACGGTTGTGGAAATGTTTGTTGGGGTGGATTCCCGCGATTGGGACAAGGTGAAGCTTTGTTTTGAGGATCAGGTGCTGCTGGATTATTCGTCCATGAACGGACTGCCTCCGGCAGTAGTATACGCTGAAGAGATTATCCAGAGCTGGAAAAACGTCCTTCCGCTTTTTAAAGCAACCCACCATCAGTTAGGAAATATGCTTTCGTACGTGAATCAGCTGGAAGCAACCGTGTTTTGCTATGGGACGGCAACCCATTATTTAGAGCACAAGGACGGGAATGTATGGACTGTTGTGGGCAGCTATAATTTTAATTTGAAGGAAACAGACGGCGTGTGGCGTATCGCACGTATGAAATTCAATTTTAAATACCAGGACGGAAATACCGGGCTTCACGAGGCATTATAGATGAAGCGGGGGTTTGTGCTAATACCAGGGGCTGGTTTATCGGATTGGGTATGGGTGAAGCTAATTCCACTATTGAACATGGAGGCAGTTTCTATTCCCAGAAGGATTGAACATAACACCTATGAAAACCGGCTTACTTCCGGTTTCGGTGATATTGTCGGCTATGCTGAACAGGTGATCCGGCATTCCGGCTTGGATGAAATTATTTTGGTGGGACATTCCGGGGCAGGCTTGATCGCAGGGGAGCTTGTGAAAAGAATACAACAAGTGAAGCATGTGGTTTTTCTTGCAGCTAATATTCCATACCATGGAGGGACAGCGCTTGAGCTTTTTTCCGAAGAGGTCCGCACCTCAATGATTGCGGCGGTCAAAAGGCAAGCACTGGCGGATGCCATTCCAATAAAAAACCTGGAGCCGACATTTCGGGCTTATTTCTGCAACCGGACACCGGAGGAGGATATAGCATACATTCTGCAGCAGGATTTCCTGCCTGAACCGGTTTGCGTATTAACACATCCGGCGGATTGGAGGAGCTATCCCGAAGTAGGGATGAGCTATATCTTATGCAAGGACGACAGGACATTAACGGTAAGCCAACAGGAATGTGCAGCCGCGAACCTGGGGATAACCGACATCCGCAGAATAAGCAGTGACCATATGATCATGATCAGCCAAGCGGAGCTGCTGTCCAATGAGTTAAATGACATCGGTCTGGCAGAATGTCGTTAGAATACAATAGATTTTTGAAATGCTGTTTTATAATGGATCTTGTATTTTCGAAAATCAGCATTTAGGGATCTTTGAGAATTTCATACAAACGGGAGGAGAGGTACTTGTTTATGAAAAGGTATCAAAGTAGGCTGAGCCTGTTGGTAGTGCTCAGTATGTTGTTCACCATGCTCGTTCCGGCTATAGCCAGGGGAGCGACCGGCACCAGTTTTGGGGATACGGCCCAATCGTATGCCAAAAACGAGATTCAGGCATTAGTCGATGCGGGGATCCTATCCGGCTATGAGGACGGCACGTTTCGGCCGCAGCATGCGATGACACGGGCTGAACTGGCCAAAATCATCGCTTTGGTTATGGAGTATAAGGAGGCGCCTGGACAGGCTGCCCAGTTTAAAGATGTCCCCTCCGGCTCTTGGTATGCCGGCTATGTAGGTGCGTTGGTATCTCACAGCATCACCGAAGGGACTTCTCCCACAACCTTTTCGCCGGATGCACCCGTTACTCGTGAAGAGCTGGTGGCGCTGTTTATGCGGGCTATGGGGTTAACCGATGAGGCTGCTGTTGTACCGGCCGATGTGAAGCTGACGGATTTGGCCCAAATATCGCCGTGGGCGAAGGCGCTGGTTTCTTTGGGCTACAAAATCGGCTTTGTCCAAGGAATCGATAACGGAGACGGTACGACCCGCTTTGAGCCTCAATCTCTTAGCGAGCGGCAGGCTTTGGCCCGATTGGCATACGAATTTATCAATAATAAGAGGAAGTATCAGGCTGCTGGAGAGAAAATGGCTGCTGAAGTGAAGAGTCCTGGCGGTACTCC
>JAEWAA010000253.1 GCA_023391955.1 Bacillota bacterium
TCCGCAATTCTTCGGGACCGGGCACCGGCCAGGCTGTGGCTGCTTTTATGAACGGTGACCGTGCCGTGTTCCGCCATGTGCGGTTTTTGGGGGATCAGGACACCCTTTATACCGGACCGGGACGCCAATATTATGCGGACTGCTATCTGGAGGGGGATGTGGACTTTATTTTCGGTCCGGCCACAGCAGTATTCGAACGCTGCCGGATTCATTGCAAGCGCGATGGCGGATATTTGACCGCTGCCTCCACTCCCCAGGATGCAGCTTACGGTTATGTATTTCTGGATTGCACCGTAACCTCCTCTCCCGCAGCCGAGAATGTCTATCTGGGAAGGCCCTGGCGGGACTACGCCGCTGTTGCCTTCATCCGCACCTGGATGGATGCTTCCATTGCCCCGGCAGGCTGGCATAATTGGAGCCAACCCAACCGGGAGGAGACCACCCGATACAGGGAAGCCGGCACCCGCGGCCCCGGCGCGCTTCTGGCGCAGCGTGTGGATTGGGCCAAGAGTTTGAGCCCGGAGGATACCGCCGGATATGATATCCCCGCCATCTTCCAGGGGGAGGACGGCTGGAATCCGCTGACTGCGGGGCAGGATCAGCCCAAGCTGGCTCTGCAGCTGTCCGCGCGGATGGCCGATCAATGGATCAAGGATTGGGACGCCATCGGAGAGCATCCGCGGACCAGCAACAAATGGAATTATGAAATCGGACTGTTCCTTAAGGCTGTTTCTGTACTGGAAAGCTTGACTGGACAGGACCGTTACTTCCGCTATGTGCTCCGCAATATGAACCAGTTTGTGGGAGATGAAGGCTCCATCCGCACCTACAAATTGGAGGACTATAATCTGGATCAGATTAACCAGGGGAAGCTGCTGTTGTATCTGTGGAAAAAAACCGGGGAAAACCGCTACAAGCAAGCTGCGGATGTGCTGGTGAAACAATTGGAGGGCCACCCCCGGACCGCAGAGGGCGGCTTCTGGCATAAGAAAATCTATCCCCATCAGATGTGGCTGGACGGCTTATACATGGCCATGCCGTTCCTGACGGAATATGCCCGCATCTTCGACAGGCCGGAGCTGCTGGACGAAGCGCCACAGCAAATCCTGTTGATCGACCGGCATAACCGCGACCCGCATACCGGCCTGTACTACCACGGCTGGGATGAAAGCCGCAGCCAAGAGTGGGCGGACAAGGAGACCGGCTGCTCGCCCCACTTCTGGACCAGGGCCATCGGCTGGTATGCCATGGCGATTGTGGATACACTGGAGCACCTGCCCCGCCAGCATCCGGGGTACGCCCCTGTTGCCGCTGTTCTGAACCGCTTGGCTGAAGCGGTAGTCAAGATGCAGGATCAGGAATCAGGGCTGTGGTATCAGGTAACGGATCAAGGGGGCCGTGAGGGCAATTATTTGGAATCGTCCGGCTCATCCATGCTGGTGTATGCCTTGGCGAAGGGAGTGGCGGCGGGGAACCTGCCCTCCCGCTATCTGGAGGCTGCTCGCCTGGGTTACCACGGCTTGGCCAACCGGATGCTGCGCAAGGATGGACAGGGGAAGCTTCATTTGACAGCCGTTTGTCTGGTGGCCGGGCTTGGCGGCAATCCGTACCGCTCCGGGTCCTATGATTATTATGTTCATGAGCCGGTGGGCGAGGATGATCTCAAGGGCATCGGCGCCTGTCTGCTGGCCCTGTCCCAGATTGAAGCGGCAGGCCTGCAGGGATAAACAACCACCGACTTGATTGATCGCTATGATGAACAGAGCCGTTTTGCTGATCCAGCAGAGCGGCTTTTTTGGTATTCAGTTTAGTTTAGTTAAAAAGGTGTATATTGTGTATTTGTTAAGTGTGTAGTAAACTAATCTTGTTTAGTTGTATGAATAGGAGGGAACTTTATTGTCCTTGTCAAAGCATACTCAATTGATTCAGTTAAAGGTGGAATACAGGGTTAATCCGCTGGGGATCGACAAGGAAAAACCGCGGTTCAGCTGGAGGATGGACTCCGGTGAACCTGAGCAATACCAGACGGCCTATCAGCTGCTGGTGGCCAGTGATCCTGCGTACTTAACGGATGGATCGGCCGATGTCTGGAACAGCGGACGTGTGGATTCCGGCCAATCGGCAGCCGTTATTTATGCCGGTCCGGCTCTTTTGCCCAGTACCCGCTATTATTGGAAGGTGATTGTGTGGGATCAGGGGAACAACCCAATTGATTCCGGAGCCGGGAGCTATTTTGAAACCGGTCTCAAAAGCACGGACGGAGCTGCCGGTTGGGATGGGGCCCGGTGGATTGCCATGGAGGGCAAAGTTCCGAACAGTCCAGGCGCTCCTATGCTCCGTAAGTCCGTCCGGCTAAACGGGAATGTAACCTCTGCGCGGCTGTATATTTCCGCACTCGGCACCTATAAGGTACATATCAACGGAAGGGTGCTGGGTGCTGCTGACGAAAACGGCAATACCGTCTATGAGCTGTTGTCCCCCGGATGGAGCAACTACGACACTACGGTCCACTACATGACGTATGACGTGACCAGCTTCCTGGCGAACCAGGAGTATGCCGTGATGGGAGCGATTCTGGGCAACGGCTGGTATAACAGCAGGATTTCCAAGGGGAGCAGATATTACGCCGAAGAGGGGAATGAGCTTGCTTTATTGGCGAAGCTGCTGATTACCCTGGAGGATGGTTCCACCCAGGTCATCGTGACGGATACCGGCTCGGGCTGGAAAGCAACTGATGCGGGACCCTGCCGGGAAACGGATATCTACGACGGGGAAATTTACGACGCCACTCTGGAAATAAACGGTTGGGATCAGGCCCCATTTGATGATTCCCATTGGTCTGGGGTGAAGGAGCATGGGTTCGCCCGGGAGTTTCCAGAAGCCAAGGTCATTTCGTACAAAGGGGATCCGGCCCGAATTCTTGATGCCTTGGACCTGCATCCGCAAACGGTGACGGTATACAAGAGCACTCTTCATGAAGGGAGCGGCAGGAACGGCAGAGGGGAAATCGGGCTTGTGGAGCAGCGGAGCCTGCCGCGTGCGGATATGCTTCCGGTGATCCTCCGCCCGGAGGAGCACGTTATTTTTGACCTGGGGCAAAATATGGTGGGAGTTCCCGATATCACAATGAAGGGGAAAGCCGGTACGAGGCTTTGCATCCGCTTCGGGGAAATGTTGAATGACGACAGCGAAGGAGCGGACGGCCCCAAGGGCTCCGTGTATTACGCTAACCTGAGGAAGGCGAAACAAACGGCCTTTTATACGCTGAGCGGAAAACCGGACGGGGAAACCTACCGGCCGGCCATGACGTTTTTTGGCTTCCGGTACGTGGAGATTACGGTGGTTGACGGTGATTCCGACTTGGAGATCATGGAACTAACCGGGAAGGTGGCCTCCAGCTTCATGAAGCAGACAGGCCATATTGAAACCTCCAACGCCGACATTAACAAGCTGTTCTGCAACGTGATTTGGGGGCACCGGGGCAATTATTTGTGGATTCCCACAGACTGTCCGCAGCGGGATGAACGCCTGGGCTGGACGGGAGATACCCAGTTGTTCGCCAATACGGCTTTGTATAATGGGGACTGCCAGCTGTTTCTGGAAAACTATATGGATATCCTGGTGGATTCCCAACGGACTTACGGCCCTGATCAAGCCTCCTTCACCTCAACGGCTCCCGGTTTTAAGCTGTCCAATTTCTATAGCCGTTTCCGGACGGGAAAAGGGCCGGTGGGCCAATCCGGCTGGGCCGATGTGGGGATTATCCTCCCATGGACCGTATGGCAAATGACCGGGGATACCTCGGTCATGGAGGAGCATTATGCTTCTATGACTGCGTACATGGACTGGATGTATGAGCAAACCGGCGAGCAGTACAAAGGGCCGGGCAGCATCGGCGACTGGCTGGGGTTCCAGGGGACGGGCAATCAATTGATGAGTGATGTGTATTATGCCTATGACGCCATCCTGATGGGTGAAATAGCCAAGGTGCTTCACAAAAATGGGGATGCGACCAAATACGAAACGCTTTACCTGAACATAAAGGAAGCTTTCCTGAAGCGGTATATCGTAAGCGGTGAGAATGGTCAAGTAACGGTGAAATCCTCCATTATTGAAGATCCGGATGATGAATTCGAGAATGGCATAGCCGTTTACAGGTCCGTGAAGGAGGACGACACCCAGACAGCCTTGCTGTGGTGTCTCAAGCTGGGTCTTTATGCCGGCGAGGATCAAAAGCAGCAGCTGATCCGGCTTCTGGAGGACAATATCCGCAATACGCCGGAATTCAAAGCCGCCCATCCGGACAGCACCCGGGTCCATTATCCCGAAAACACCCTGTCGATCGGTTTCCTCGGGGTCAATATCCTTGCCCCTGTTTTGACGGATATGGGGCTAGCCGGGCTTGCCTATTCCCTGCTGCTGCAGGATCAGATGCCGTCCTGGCTGTATTCGGTCAAGAATGGGGCGACCACCATATGGGAGCGCTGGAACTCGTATTCCGCGGAGCAGGGCTTCGGGAATGTGGGCATGAATTCCTTTAATCATTATGCGTACGGTGCCATTGCCGAGTGGATGTACAAGTACATGGCCGGGATTTCTCCTGACCCAACCAATCCCGGGTTTAAGCACATTCTCTTCAAGCCTGTGCCGGATCCGGAGAGACGCATCACGTATGTAAAAGGCTCCTATGAATCCCTCTACGGAACTATTTTATGCGAATGGGAGCTTGAGGACGACAGCTTTACCTGCCGGATTTCCGTTCCGGCCAATACCAGTGCCACGCTGTATATGCCGGCTCGCTCCGAGTCTGAGGTTCATTCGCAAGAGGGATTGAAGCCGGTGGAATTCGGCGGGGGACGGGCGGTTTATCAGGTGAAGTCGGGCCATTATACATTTGTTTCAAAACTATAAATAAACTCATCATTCGGAGGACGTTACAATGAATCTTCATGAACCGGATTTGAAGCCGCGGGTGCTTGTGCTGACAGATATCGAAAATGAGCCTGACGACGCCATGTCGCTGGTGCGTTTCCTGACTTATGCCAACCATTGGCAGGTGGAGGGTTTTGTAGCCACGACCTCCATCCATCTGAAGAACAAAACGGCGGCATGGCGCATCCGCGACATTGTGGAGGCATACGGCCAAGTCCGGGATAACCTGGAGCTGCATGAGCCGGGATACCCTAAGGGGGAGGAACTGCTTTCGCTGATAAAAGAAGGGCTGCCCCTGTACGGGATGGAGGCTGTGGGCCCTGACAAGGATTCCTCCGGCTCCGAGCTTCTGATCCGGGCCGTGGACAAGGATGATCCCCGCCCGTTATGGGTTCTGGTTTGGGGAGGTCCTAATGTGCTGGCCCAAGCCTTGTGGAAGGTGCAGCATACCCGGACGGTTGAGGAGCTGGAAACCTTCGTCGCCAGGCTCCGCGTTCATGCTATCTCGGACCAGGATGATTCCGGCCCTTGGATGCGGAAGACCTTTCCGCAGCTGTTTTATATCGCAAGCCCCGGCTTCCACAGCGGTGGCGCGTATCATTTTGCCGCGTGGAGCGGGATCAGCGGCGACAATTTCCATGGCCGCTTCACAGGGGCAGACCACAGCATCGTGGATAACCCGTGGCTGGATGAGCATATCCGGAGCAAAGGAGTGCTGGGCGCACAGTATCCCCAGGCTACTTTCCTGATGGAGGGGGATACGCCGACCTTCTTGTACTTGATCAATAACGGTTTGGGAAATGCGGAGCATCCGGATTGGGGAAGCTGGGGCGGGCGTTATGAATATTACACTCCCCGCACCCGGAAACATTTCCAGGAGCCGGAGACCCGCCCGTTCTGGAACGACGCCGAGGATGAGGTGCTGGGGGTGGACGGCTTCTGGCACACCAGCAACAAAGCGACCATCTGGCGGTGGCGGGAGGCTTTCCAGCTTGATTTTGCCGCCCGGATGGATTGGACCGTCAAATCCTACGCGGAGGCCAACCATCCGCCGGTTCCCAAGCTGGGCCATGGGGAGTATATGACCGCCAAACCCGGTGAAGAGGTGCATTTGAGCGCGGAGGGGTCCTTTGATCCCGATGGCGATGAACTGACGTATCATTGGTTTTACTATGGGGAGCCGGGCAGCTTCACGGTTTCGCTGGCGCGCACCGGGGACCCGTTAGTGATTCACGGCGCGGATCAGGAGAAGGCGTGGTTTACGGTTCCGACGGAGCGTGTTTTCCGTAACGGCACCATGCATATCATTCTGGCTGTAACCGACAACGGAGCGCCGCGGCTGACCCGGTACAAGCGAGTTATTGTGAATGTGGAGGAATAGTCGGGTGGGGTAGCGATGCTGCTTTTTTGGTGCACGGG
>JAEWAA010000337.1 GCA_023391955.1 Bacillota bacterium
GTTTACTCATGATCACTTTGATTCTCTTCAGCGGAAGATCCATTTCCTTATAAAACATAATCTGCTGAAGGCGTTCCAATGAACCTCGGTCATATTTGCGGTATCCGTTCGGCTCTATGGCACAAGGCTTGAGCATGTCTATCTGATCGTAATAGTGAATGGTCCTGACGCTGACCCCGCTCAACTTTGCCAACTCGTGAATGGACATCATCCGTACTTCACCTCCCTGCAGTCATTCTAAACTATTACGTAACGTCTTAGTCAATCGGGAACATCAGCTTATTCAAGCCCTCTTCGCTCAGCATTGACATATATAGATCCCCGATATATATTCATATGTAGATAATCGATATATGGAGGCACACGGAATGGACAAGGGACTGATTGCCGGAAGCACCACACTGCTGGTGTTGAAGCTGCTGGAGCATAAGGATATGTACGGGTACCAGATGATCGAGGAGTTGGCCAAAAAATCCGATCAGACCTTCCACTTGAAGGCCGGCACCCTGTACCCCATTCTCCATGGCCTGGAGCAAAACGGGATGGTGACGTCCTACGACGAGCAGGCAGACGGCGGGCGTCTGCGCAAATATTACCGGTTGACCTCCAAGGGCAAGGGCCAGCTGGCCGACAAAAAGCAGGAATGGATGAAATACGCCCAGGCTGTCCAAAACATCTTGAATGAAGGTGCCACCTATGCCGCCCATTGAAAAGCTGCGGGAATACACCAACACCGTCTGCAGTCAGATCCGCTGGAAAAAAGCCCGTGAAGCCGTATCGGAGGAAATCCACAGCCACCTCATGGACCAACGGGAGGCGTACATACAGGAGGGAACAACGGAAGATACCGCTACGGAACAAGCCATTGCCGATATGGGCGACCCCGTAGCCGTGGGCACACAGCTGGACCGTGTCCACAGGCCCAAGCCCCAGTGGGGGATGCTGGGTTTGATCTTGGTTATGGTGGTGGTGGGGATTCTTCTTCAGGTACTGGTGCAAAATGATATCATGAATCGATTTCGTATTCCCATCATGGTGGGATATCAATTTAAATTTGCTTTGATTGGCCTGGGCGTCTTTATAATCGCGTATTTAATCGACTTTTCCATCATCGGTAAATATCCAAAAACTACCTACATAGCAATCCTTTGTTTGTTTTTAATATCTCTCTTTATATCTCCTCTAAGAGGAGGCGCCCCATATTACGCTACCTATTGCTCACTGCTGTTTCCTTTAGGCATTTCAGGTTTGGTGTATGCCATGAGAGGAGAAGGATATTGGGGCATCACCGTTTGCGTAGGCGCCATTCTGTTCCCCGCCGCCTTAGCCTGGATGGCTCCTACGGTTGCCGGCTTTGTGCTGACTGTAACCTGCGGGATGGTGATCCTGGGAATTGCTATCTCCAAAGATTGGTTCCAGGCTAACAAACTTCGCAGTTATCTATGGGCTTATCTGCCCTTCTTGGGGGCGACGCTGCTGTTTGCTTCCACCCTTCTCCGCACCCCGTATAACGTCGAGCGGCTGCGCAATTTCCTGCATCCCGAGTCAGATCCTCTGGGAAGGGGTTATGTGGCATTGGTTGTGAGAAGCCTGCTGGAGAATGCCAAGCTATGGGGAAACGGTACCATGCCCCAGCAGTTTGCGGAAAGACAGTCCTTCCCGCTGCCTTCCATACACTCCGATCTGATGCTCACCTATCTGATTTTCCGACTAGGCTGGCTGCCCTTTGGGCTGATCGTTGCACTGCTTGTTCTCTTTATCGTCCACAGCTTCCGGCAATGCTGGCGCCAAAAAAGCGTATTAGGCCAACTGGTATCATACTCTGTTCTGTTGACCTTTGCTCTCCAAACATTCCATTACATTACGTATAATACGGGCATATTGCTTTTTGCCCCATTGTCGCTGCCGCTCATTTCTTATGGTCTTGGGGGGATGGTCATAAACATGGGACTCCTCGGACTAATGCTGTCCGTGTTCCGGAACGGGAGCGCGGCCAGGGACCGCGCGCAGCCTTCCTCTGCCCGGCAGCCGTTCATTACGTGGCGGGAGCGGAAGCTGGTGATTGATTTTGGGAGAAAAACCGGAGAATGAAGGTGCCAGATATGCAACCCATTGAGAAGCTGCGGGAATACACCAATACCCTCTGCAGCCAGATCCGCTGGAAAAAAGCCCGTGAGGCCGTATCGGAGGAAATATACAGCCACCTGATGGATCAACATGAGGCGTACATACAGGAGGGCACAACGGAAGATACCGCTACGGAACAAGCCATTGCCGATATGGGCGACCCTGTAACTGTAGGAATACAGTTGGACCGTGTCCACAGGCCCAAACCCCAGTGGGGGATGCTGGGGTTGATCTTGGTTATGGTGGCGGTGGGGTTATGCCTCCGGGCATTAGTGCTAGAGGACTTAGTCACTCTCCACAGAAAAGCCACCGTGTCCGGAATTCAAATGGAGTTTGTTCTGCTGGGTATGGGAGCTCTTCTGGTTGCCTACTTTGCCGATTTCACTTTCATGGGGAAGTATCCTAAAGCTTTGTATTTCGGATTATTGGCTCTAGTGGTAATCATGCTCTATTGGGAAACCCAATATCAAACAACTCCCTCATTACTTAACCGATACTATTATTTGAGTGTTTATTGTTCCTTGTTATTTCCTGTTGTTTTTTCCGGGGTTATCTACACGATGTGGGGAAAGGGCTTAACCGGAATTACGATATGTTTGGCCGCATGTTTCTTACCCGCTTTCTTGCTCTGGCGGGGATGGAGCGGAGTGAACGACTTGTTCGGAGCGGCATTAATAGTAGGCAGTGGGTTAATTTTGCTCGGTATCGCGATTATGAAGGACTGGTTCAAAAGCAACCTTCTGCAAAGCCGGCTTTTGATATATAGCTCCTTCCTTGGAGCAAGCGCATTGTTGATTGCGCTGGCCTTGCGCACCCCCTATTACTTCACCCAAATCAAGGTATTGCTTCGTCTGGATTCAGGAGCCGGCGGCAATGATTATTTAATTCTGATTGTAAAAAGCCTTCTAAGCAATGCCAAGCTCGTTGGCACCGGAACTGTGCCAGCCCAGTATGCAGCTCATTTTCCACTTCCGGTCATTCAAACTGATTTTTTTCTGACCTATCTCATTTACAGGATGGGCTGGCTGGCGTTTGGGTTGGTTATTGCGTTGTTTATTGCTTTTATCCTTATTGGTATGAGGCAATGTCTGAGTCAAAAAAGTGTTTTAGGCCAGTTGGTGTCCGTTTCCGTATTGCTGACCTTCACCTTTCAGACCGTTCACTACATTGGGTATAACTTGGGTTTCATTTTTCTGATTCCTATGCCTCTCCCGTTTTTTTCATATGGTGGGGCTTCAATGGTCATAAACATGGGACTCCTCGGACTGATGCTGTCCGTGTTCCGGAACGGGAGTGCGGCCAGGGACCGCGCGCAGCCTTCTTCTGCCCGGCAGCCATTCATTACGTGGCGGGAGCGGAAGCTGGTGATTGATTTTGGGAGAAAACATGGGGAGTAATGGTCTGAAAAGATAAAGGAGGAGCTGCCATGTTTGCCGTACTGTTGTTTGTTGCCGCGGGTTTGGCTGAAATTGGGGGAGGCTACTTGGTTTGGTTATGGCTGAAGGAGTCCAAGCCTACGTGGTATGGTATTGTGGGCGCCTTGATTCTGGTCTTGTATGGGGTAATCCCTACCCTGCAAAAGTTCCCCTCCTTTGGCCGGGTCTATGCTGCTTATGGCGGGGTGTTCATCATATTGGCCGTATTATGGGGATGGCTGGTGGACAAAAAAACGCCCGATCTCTATGATTGGATCGGGGCGGCCATCTGTCTGGCGGGAGTCTGGGTTATGCTTTGGGCTCCCCGGGGATGAAGCCTGCCGGAGGGACAGGCCTAATCCAGCTTCGGATAAGCGTGATGGTACCCCTTCTGGTCCAGCTCTGCGAATAAATTGATATCCGCCGGTGTAATGGTGTCCCCGGTGTCCCGGGAGGGTTTGGGCCCGGCCTGGGCTTCTGCCTCCAGCGCCGGGGGCTGCCCGATTCCGGCCATTGCCGCATATTGGGACAGGAGGTTTTTCATCTGGCCGTAGGTGAGAGGCTGGGCGTCCGGTATATATTCATAACCGATAAGACCGTTGGTTTCCATGGTTACCGTCTTCATATCCCCCATACGGGAGACTCCCATTTGCCGCAGCTTCATCTCCAGCTGATCCACGGTCATCCGCAGCTTGGCCAGCTCCTTCACCTGCACCTTGCCGTCGCGGATCAGGGTCACGGTTTTGCCGCGCATCAGCTTTTCAAAAAAATTCCACTTCAATTCCAAAACTTCCAACAGAAGCAGAATACCGATAAACGTTGTTGCCGCCACCAACGCCATCCAGATGCTCTTATCCGCAATAGGCTGTACGATTACGGTACCGATGGAGATCATAATCACCGTTGTCGGAATGGTCATCTGGGAGATAGACTTGCGCCCGGCAACCCGCAGCAGCACCATGGCCCCCAGAATAACCACACCTGACTTCCAAAACTCTCCCCACGTATCCATCCAGTTCAATCCGCCACACTCCTGTCTTCTCCCGTTTCTTCTAGTGTTCTTAGAGAGAAGGCAGGATATGCAGGAATTACCGGATAAAATGGGTGCGGATCCGCGGCTCCGCTTCAGGAAGCCCCAGCTTTTCCTTGCCGGCGTGCACCACTTTCAGCAGCCAGGCCATGGCATTGGCATTTTTGCGCAGCGTCTGAATGCCTTCTCCGTCCTGCAGCACCTCGCCCTTCTCCCGTCCGTAAGCCACAGTCCAATATTGGGACGGAGGCAGTATGGTTTCCGCCAGATTCAGATAGTTGTTCAGCTGATGGACCACATCCACCCCTCCCGCCCGCCGGACCACGGACAGGGAGGTGGCTACCTTGAACCGGAAGTACCCGGAGCTGGTGTAGAACACCCGGTCCAGAAACGACTTCATGGTTCCGGCAATGCCCGCATAATACGTGGGAGAAGCCAGAATAAAACCGTCCGCCTCGCGCATTTTGGCTGCGATTTCGTTGACCGGATCCTTGGTAAAGGCACAGGTATTCCCTTCGGATGTGGAGCAATAGCCGCAAGCAATACAGCCATGAATGTCCAGGTGGCCGATCTGGATGGTCTCCACCTCAATGCCCTCCTGCTCCAGCTCTTGGGCCATGATCTCCAGAGCCTGCGCTGTATTCCCGTTTTTGCGGGGGCTTCCGTTAATGGCGATAATTTTCATTTTGGGGTCCCTCCTTGCGTTCTGGGACCAGTATAAACCCACTGCTTGGCGTGGAGTCAAAGGTATTTTTCGTGTCGCCGGATATACTGGTAGGCCCCATAACTGAGAAGGGCGAATAGGCACAGTGCTCCGCCGGTTATCTGCCATACTCTTCTGCCGGACGGCTCGGGAACTTCAGTCAGCGGAATTTCCTTCCCCTTCAAAAAATCACGCTCCCAGGCGGTCATATTCTCCTCCGGGGGTAAGGGAGAGCAAACGGGATACTCCCAGCCGGCTTCCGTTTTATTCAGGAAAAACAGATAGGTTTGCCCTTCTCGGCTTGGCTCCCCCCAGAATGGAAGTCCTCTGATGGAAAGACGGGAATCGGTTACCCCTTTATAGCTTTGAAGCACCCGAACCTGAACGCTCGGGGGATCATCCTCTGCATGGGTCACCTTCATTAACCTGGCAAGAATCACACCGTCATACTTCTCGTAGTTCATCTCGATGGAAAGAATCATTTGACAGCTGAGGGCAGACGCAAAACGGGGAGGCTGCGAGATAAGAACGGCTGATAAACCGGCCGTGATGAGCACTGCTTTTACCCATCTTTTCACGGTCATCATCCTCTGTTACCTCCTCCGTCTGGTATACCGGTAGGCCCCATAACCCAGAAGACCGAATAAGCCCAGCGCTCCGCCGGTTAGCTGCCATACCCTTCCGCCGGAAGGCCCGGACGACTCGGGAACTCCATACAGAGGAATTTCCTTCCCCTTCAAAAAGGCCAGCTCCTTCACTGCCTCCGCCTCTCTCCGAGTCGGGGAACAAAGGGGATTCTCCCAGCCGGCATCACCTTTCCTGAGAAAAAATAAGTAGGTTTGCCCCTTCTCGCTGGATCCCCAATAAGAGCCGTACACGGAACTTTCGCCAAAGGAAAAGTGGTTATCGGTCACCCCTTTGTAGCTTTTGAGCACCCGGACTTGAACGATCGTGTTGTCCTCCGCGCGGGCCACCTTCTCCACCTTGGCAAGAACGATACCATCACTTCGCTCATAGAGCACATCAATGGGGTTAGGCGGTGCACAGAGAAGTGCAAAGGCGTTACGAGGATGCTGCAGGAATAGAACAGCAAATAATCCGGCTGCGATGAACAGCGCTTTTATCCAGCTTTTCACGGTCAACACCTTCCTTTCCCATACAGACGAAAGGACAAATCCAGATGTTCCATTTTTTAGACGGACTTCCCATTTTCTTTTTGGTATCGCAGGTCCCCATCAGATAATACTTCGGCCAGCGTGTAACCGTTTTTCTCCAGAATCTGGGCAGAGGAGAGATTAGCCGCGTTTACGCAGGCATACAGCTTGCGGAGCTGCAGCAAACCGAATGCAAATTCATCCGCCAACGCTACACATTCCGTGCCATAACCCTGGCCCCAGTATCCTCGGTGGAACACGTATCCGATTTCCGCATGGCCCGCTTCATCATCCATATTGAACAGCATCGCGTTCCCGATGACAGCCCCTGTTGCCTTCAAAACCACGGAAGCATACAAGTGAGTGCCTGCCTCCTCCCGCGCCAGCAAGGTTCTGATATGCCCGCGGGTATCCTCCAGGG
>JAEWAA010000439.1 GCA_023391955.1 Bacillota bacterium
CCCCCCACGTGATTGAGCTGGCCCACAAAGGGATAGTAGATATCGCGGATAAAGGAATGGTCATCCAAATTGATCAGAAAATTACCGTTGCCAATCGAATAATGTCGAGGCATGTCATCACTTCCCTTCTATGAATCTACTATTACAATGATGGGCAAAAATTGCAAGAAAAAACCGGAAGCGGCGGGAAAATTTTTTGGGTGCGGAGCGGGTATGCGTCTGTAAAAACTCCCTCCACCATCTTATGGGCAGGGGGGAGGGAGGGTTCCTAATGAAAAAAATGATTCAAGTGGACAGGGATAACATGAAAGTCGGCTTAAGGAAAAAGAAGGAATTTGTTCCTTTCCGTCGAAAAGATTTATGAACTATTATTCCGCCTTTATACCTAATGATATTGCAATAAACAGAAGGGGAGAGGGATGTATTGCGCAGACCTATACTAAACAATCAAGCCAAAACCTCAACGCATATAAAAGCGGATATCACTCCGAGGAGCAATGTTCAACTAAGCGAAGCTGCTTTAGAAAAAAGGCTAAAACAAAAACGTTCCTCAGCCTATATGGATGCTATGGTCAAGTTGGATGCTGCTGGAGCGGTTTGTGATCCGTCAATGGTTAAAGAACTGGTTGCAGCAATGGAAAAGGAGTTTTCGGATTTAACACCGCCGCAGCGGTTATTAGGTTTAGTGGCAAAATGTTATTTGGGTGAGCCTTACGAGGTGCATACCTTGGACATGGTTTTTGGTATCGTAGAGCATTATAAGCGGGGAAATCCCTTGCCCAATGGTATGGAAAAAGCGCGGATACTGGCAAACAATCCGCAGTATGCCTATATTGAAGTGTATACCAATTGTGTATGTGCGATTTCCAATGATGGTTTGGCAGCTTACAGTAAGGGGGCCCAATATGTCCAATGATCGGATTATCCACCATGCGGATTTAAGCAAAATTGAATCCAGTCTGAGTGGACTGCAGCTTGAAATCATGGAGGTTTCCCAGCAAGTCAGTGTGGTTGACCATAATGTGCAGGTGGTTCATCAGGAGGTGACGGGAACCCAACAGAAGCTAGATGCCTTGACGAAGGAGTTCCAGGATTTTGTGCGCAAGGATATGCTGTTTAAAGAACTGCAGCTTGCGGAAACCAGAATCGTCAAAATTCGCCAGGAGATTAAAACCACTTATGGGCATTATGATGAAGTTAGGCGCAGGGTGACGGGTATTCTGCAAGCGGTGGATGTGCGGCTTGTTAAGAAGGAAACGATTGAGAATGCCTCTGAAGAGCTGATGCTGGCTGCTCCGCGTTATTGGCTGGCTCCTTGCCTTATCGCTCTGGCAGCATGGCTGAATGACAATAAAGATCTGGCAGACCGGGCTATGATGGAAGCTCTGAAGCGTGACGATGAAAAGGCCTCCCTGTTTTTTGCTCTAGTGACTCGGCGTGGCGCCCGCTACAAGGCCAGCCGCCAGTGGCTCGACCGCTATTTTGGACTGCAGGACCCTTATGAGCTGGAGCGGGAAGTCGTTATTCTGATTGACGGCTTCACCAATGGTATTTTTGGCCCGGAGTCCCGTATCCAGATTGATAAAAGAATTGATGCCTGGATTGAAGAGCTGTCCGAGCAGGCAGGGTTTGTAGAGGGGCAGAGCAAACAATGGCGGGAGGCTATGGAGGCCAAGATCAAGAAGCTGGAAGACGGGACTTACCCTTATCTTCGCCAGTACAGTAAAACCTGGCCGGAATTGGAGGAATCCCTGAAAGGAGCGAAGCTTCATAGCACAATTCATGATTATTTCTCGGATATTCTGAACCGCCCCATCACCCCTCATGCCAGCATTGCTATTGCTGTGGATGCTCTTCTTGATACCCTGGTTTCGCAATTTGACAGTGAGGAGCTGCCGCTTCGCAGAGAAGAGAGACTGCAGACGCTAATTATCGAAGAGCATGGAGACCGCAATACAGCGCAAACCCGTTTTGGTGCCGAGAAAGCGCTGGAGGAAAAAATTAACTTTACCCAACTTCTGACGAACTTTGCCATGTATCCTGAGTTATCCCATTCCAGTCTCGCTTCACAAAAATATGCCATTGCGCTCTCCAAAAATTGGATTAGACAAGCTCATGATGACATGACGCTTGATAACCGGATGAAGGTGCCGCCGGATATTCATATAGAGATTGACAGCTGGTCAGGAACAACAAGAAATGGCGATAATGAGCAGGAGTTAATGGAAAATCTCTCTGCCCATATAGAAGAGCGCAAAAATGCAGACTTGTCGTCCATAAAGCTTATGTTTAGACATTGGTTAGGCCTGGTGTTAGGAATTATCTGTATTCCGGGAGGATTCGTAGCTCCGCTATTATTCGTCGGAGCAATTTTTGGAATTTTATATTTTACTGTGAATCGGTATAAGCTCCGCAAAGCGAAGGAAAAGGTTTCGGAGGATTATGAAAAACTGCTTGCCCATTGCCAGGAAATTCTAAGGGCTGTACTTTCGGATGCCTTGGATTGGCGCCGGGAGTATGCTTTGGAAGATGGCAAATCAGCTAAAGTCACAGAGCTTTTGGAAACCATTGAGCCGGATCAATTTGCTTTTGCCAATTTTGATACAGCCAGAAGAGTATTGTAGAGAAGGAGTTGTATTGGTATGGATGAAAATAAAGGGAATTCTCTGCTTGTCCAAAGGAAACGCCAGGGTGAGCCAACTCCTGGCCATTCCGCAGGAGCGCCTCTGGCTGAGGAAAGCGAATTAAAACGGATCAACACCAACGAAGCCTTAGCGGGCCAGTTTCCCCAATGGGATCTTGTGCCGCCTGTTCAATTGGTTAGGAGAAGGAGCACCCGGTTTAAATGAAAACTCCAACTACCTATGCCGAATGGCTTGACTGCTTTGATCTTTTTGCTGCAGAACAGGAGGATGAGGCTGTGCTTGCTGCAATGGAACGAGGCAGTATTGAATGGAGCACTGGCATTGACAGGAAAATGACAGAGCATATGTATCGGCTTTTGGAGCAGAGGCTAAAGAAGGTCAGCACACTCATGAACAAGGAGCTGGGGCAATTGTCGGATCAAGCGGAAACTGTCCGGGCCATGTTGCATGCCCGCAAACGGTTTGCTGTATTGCACCGGCTTACAACTCTTCTAGCATTTCCGGAAGAGGTTAGAAATGCATTTGGGAGCACTCTTAGCACCTACGTGAAGGATACTCAGGAAGCTTTAGAGAAAGGTGCCGAAGCTGATCGGTCAGGACACTTGAAAATGATGATCCGGAACAATTCTCTCCTGCGATATGAGGAAGAAACCGCAGAACAAGCGTTAGCCCGCAATGATGTACAAGGCACAGCTTCACAAAAAGCTGATTTTCGTACCGGACAAAATCCTTCGGATAAAACAAACACCAAGCGTAGAAGGGTGCTACTGTAATATGAGCGATATGTTGGTTTGCAAAGAGACATTAGAGCGTTACCTAAAGGCAAGAATTCCGTTCATATCCATTCGAACTCCCGAAAGAGCCAGAGCTTTGCTTATTATGGAGCAGCTGGCCAATAAATTGAATATCCCGGTTTTTTACCATACTATTTCTCAGGGAACAAGGGATATTGTGAATAACCGGACAGCCAATGATGATCGCTCCATAATGGGCGGATTGGATTATGCCGGCCAGAAAATCGGCCAGCAGCAGAATCTTACGTTTATTTTCACAGAGGTGCCGGATATTGAAGATGACACGGCTACTGCTCGGCAATTTCAGGATATTGCCACCATGTCCACAGATACAGGCGGTAGTGTGGTTGTAATTACGAACAAGCCAGTGTGGGGACCTTTGCAGCGCCACGGTATGTCAGTTGTGCTGGATCCTCCCAACGAGGATGAAATGCTGGAAATAATCCGGGATCAGATCACTCCTTACCGGGGCGAAATGCTGATCGAATGGGGCCAACAGGAAGAAAAACAGGCGGCAGCCGTGTTAGCAGGCATCAGCCAGATTGAGGCGGAGAACGTAATTGCCACCCTCCTGGCTAATGGCTCTATTAAGAACGAGGATTTAAAGGAAATCACCTTTGCCAAGGACCGTATTTTCTCAGATATATCGGGAATAGAACGGGTCCAGGTGCGTGAGGATTACCAGGTAGGCGGATTGGACGGGTTAAAAACATGGCTCGATGCCAATGAACAGCTGTTGACTGCCGATTTGCGGGAACGGGGGATCCGGCCTCCCCGGGGCATCTTGCTGGTGGGGGTACCTGGCTGCGGTAAATCCTTATCTGCCAAGGCAATTGCTTCTGCATGGCAGCTTCCACTGTACCGTCTCGACTTGTCCACTATACAGGGGCAATACTTGGGTCAGAGCGAGTCACGACTGAAGGAGGCGCTGTCTACAGCTGATCATGTAGCTCCTTGTGTGCTCTGGATCGATGAGATTGAGAAGGGTCTTGCAGGAGCATTGGGGTCGGGAGATGGGGGAACCTCTACACGAATGGTCGGGCAGTTTCTTTTTTGGCTGCAGGAAAGCTTAGCCCGAGTTTTCGTGGTGGCGACCGCCAACGATGTTTCCAAGCTTCCTCCTGAATTATTGAGGCGGGGACGGTTTGATGAGTTGTTTTTTGTTGACTTGCCAACAGCAAAAGAGCGGGAGGAAATTATCCGCATTTACGTGCGCAAAGGCTTAAAGAGGGAATTGGACAGCTCCCTTATGGAGCGGTTAGTGCGAATTTCGGACGGCTTCGCGGGAGCGGACCTGGAGGCAGCCGTGCGGGATGTGGTAAAGCAGGCTGTAGTAAAAGGGGATAACAGCATTACGGATGATACGTTTATCCGTTATTTCGAGAATGTTGTACCTTTATCTCAGACAAGTCCGGAACAAATTCACCAAATCCGCACGTGGGGTAAGGAACGGGCTGTCCCCGCGGGGAAGGCATTTGAAGAGGCAGGAACAGATTTGGATCAAGGTCAAAGAAAAAAAGGCTTCCGGAATGTCATTGTGTAAGCGTAGGCTGCTTGGGAGGATTTGCGGATAACGCAGATCCTTTTTTGTTTATTAAAGCCCCCCATTGCCTATTCAGCAACCTTTAAGCTTGGCTTCAGTTCCTTCTCATATTGCCGGCGTATGCTAGGGCCATCGCATATGAAAAGATCAGGCATACATACAGGAGGCGTCGGGATATGAACTGGTTTGCGAACCGGAAGACATCGCAGAAAATGGGGTTGCTGGTAGGGCTGATGATTGTGATGCTGCTGGTGACGGGAGGGATCGGGTTTCAGAAGCTGCATGTGGCGGCACGGGATATGAACGCGATGTATGAAAATACGGTGGTGCCCATTGCTACCTTGATCCAGCTGCAAAATGCCAGCAGTGGCATGGAGAAGGGACTGATGCAATATTCAGGGGCATCTGCGGCGGATCGTCTGGAGCAAATAGCTGCAGCTATGGAGAATCAGCGGACCCAGCTGACAGGGCTTCTGGACACCATCAAAGAGAGGGATTTGGATGTTAAATCCCAGGAGCTTCTGACCACGATTGAGGCAGCGCTTACTCAATATACGGAGGATATGGTGCCGGTTTTGCAGGAAATGGCCAACCGGGGAGCGGGAGGACAGCCGGGAGCTGCGGGAGCAGTTCCCGGAGGGCTAACTGCCGGTACCGGAGGGCAGAACGGTGCGGCTGCAGGAGGGACAGCTGGGGTGGCTGGGCAAACGCAGGGGGCTCCTCCAGGCGCAGAAGGGGTTCCTCCCTTCGAAGCTGGCCAGGAGCAGCTGGCCAAGCTGGCTGCGGCGATTCAAGAGCTGACGGAATACAGCACGGATATGGCCAAGGAGGTTACTCTGCAGGTGGAGGCAAGTGCGAAGGAGGCATCCCGGAGTATTCTGCTGCTGGGCGGTGCGGCAGTGGTGCTGTCTGCTGCGTTAGGCTGGTGGATTTCCCGGCAGCTGTCCATTCCCATCCGGAAGATTGCCAGGGTGGCGGAGCAGGTAGCGGCAGGGGATTTGCGGGTGGAGCCGTTGGCTTTCTCCCGGAAGGATGAGCTGGGGGAGCTGGGAGGTTCTGTGGACCGGATGCTGGAATCCTTGAAGAATCTGATTCACCGGCTGGCGGCTTCCTCCACAGTGGTGGAGCAATCCTCCCGGGTGCTGCTGGACCAGGCGGTGCGCACGGAAGCAGCAGGGTTGTCTATCTCCCAAGCCGTCCATGAAACCGACGAGGGTGCCCGGACCCAGAGCATCCAGGTAGGCCAAATGACAGGTATTCTGCAGGAAATGGCAGCAGCTATCCGCATGACGGCCGCCTCCGGTGAATCCGCTGCGTCAGCCTCCACCCGTTCGGCGGAGCAGGCGGGGCTGGGGCTCCAGGTGATTGGTCGGGCTATGGCCGAAATGGAGACGGTCTGCCATGACGTACAGGAGGCTGCGGAGCAGATGACGCAGCTGGACAAGGAAGCGGCACGGATATCGGAGATTGCCGGACTGATCAAGGAGATATCCAGCCAGACCAATCTCCTGGCGTTGAACGCTTCTATTGAAGCGGCCCGGGCCGGTGAACATGGAAGAGGCTTCGCTGTGGTGGCGGAGGAGGTGCGCAAGCTGGCGGAGGAAGCCAAGGAGTCCTCGGAGCGGGCGGCTGACGCCGTGAAGCTGCTCCGCAGAGGCACTCAGCAGGCGGCGGAGCAGATGCGGCGCAATGCCCAGGGGGCGGAAGCCGGTATGAAATCGGCCCTGGAGGCTGGAGCAATGTTCAAGGAGATTGCTGCCGAGGTGGATTCCGTTTCGGCGTTGATGACGGATTTGTCGGCAGCGGTGGAGGAGGCCTTCGCCGGTTCGGAGGAGATCGTCAGCCAGGCGGAGGGATTGAGGGGTATTGCGGATCTGAGCTTCGACCGTTCGAAAAAGGCTGCGGAGCAAGCCGGAGAAACCGTCTCCGCCATGAAGGAAATCCGCCGTTATTCCGAACGGCTGGAACAGGAGTCCAAGGATTTGAGCCGGGTTATGAGCGAGTTTACCCTGTAAGATGCTGCTCAGCGGCGCTTGAGCCGCAGGGAGTTCAGCAAAACGGAAACGGAGCTTAATCCCATAGCTGCGGCAGCTACCACCGGGTTCAGGTAACCTGCTGCGGCGAGGGGAATAGCGGCGAGATTATAAATGAAGGCCCAGAACAAATTTTCCTTAATGATCAGCATGGTTTTGGCGGAGAGGCGGATGGCTTCGGGAATGGCGGCCAGATTGTCCTGCAGCAATACAATATCTCCCGTCTCCACCGCCACATCCGTGCCGGAGCCGATGGCAATGCCCACGTCTGCCGAGGCTAGGGCCGGAGCATCGTTGATGCCGTCGCCCACCATGGCCACTACCCGTCCCTTGCTGCGCAGGCTGCGGACTACCTCCGCCTTATGCTCCGGCAGCACCTCAGCCAGCACATGGGTGATGCGCAGCTGCCGTGCCACCCCTTCTGCTGCCATCCGGTTGTCGCCGGTGAGCAGGTGGACCGTGATGCCCATAGCATCAAGCTGGGCCACTGCGGCGGCTGCGCTGTCCCGGAGCCGGTCTCCCAGACCAAAAGCGGCTGTAAGTTTTCCCTCTTCGGCAAGCAGGACAACCGTTCTTCCGGTTTCCGCGCGGAGCTGATCCTCGATGGGACCGGCTGCGGTTACATCAATACCCTGTTCCTGCAAAAATGACTTGGAGCCGGCCAGAACAGACTTGCCGTTTATCTGTGTCTCCACCCCCTTACCCGGCACTGTGCGGAATTCTGTGGGATCAGGAATGGCGGCCTCCAGTAATTTGGCCGCTTCCTGCACAATAGCTTTGCCCAAGGGATGCTCCGACCGTTTTTCAGCGGTTGCTGCCAAAAGGAGCAGCTGTTCAGACGTACGGATTTCACCGGGAACGGGATAGAAGCCGGTCAGCTCCGGCTTACCTGAAGTCAGAGTGCCGGTTTTGTCCAGGATCACGTCGGTTATTTTGCCGGCCTGTTCCAGCTGCCCGCCGTTGCGGATGAGAATGCCCTTCCGGGCGCCTTGGCCCATACCGGCCATAATGGCGGTAGGAGTGGCCAGACCCAGTGCGCAGGGGCAGGACACCACTAATACGGCCACGGCGTGGATCAGGGCGTCGCTCAGGAAAAATATCTGCCATTCATACCTATATCCGTACCATATAAAAAAGGTGGCGATGGCGATCAGCAGCACAATAGGGACGAAATAGCCGGACACCTGGTCGGCAATTTTTTGGATGGGAGCTTTGCTGTTTTGCGCCTCCTCGGTGATCTGTACAATTCGCGCCAAAACGGACTCTTCACCCACCGTAGTGGCCCGGTAGGTAAAGCTGCCGTTTCCGTTGATGGAGGAACCGATAACGGTATCCTGCGGCTTCTTGGAGACGGGCACACTTTCCCCGGTGAGCATGGATTCGTCCACGGCGGAGGCTCCCTCCACGATAATGCCGTCGACCGGGATTTTTTCGCCTGGCCGGACCACCACCAGATCTCCCTGCCGGACCTCCCGGACAGGGAGGTCTTTTTCGTCACCGTCCCGGATGATCCGGGCATTCTTGGCTTCCAGATCCATCAAGCTGCGGATGGCTTGGGAGGTTCTGCCTTTGGCGACGGCCTCCAGATATTTGCCCAGAAGCACAAGGGTGATAATCACTGCTGAGGCTTCAAAATAGATGTTGCGCATGCCTGCGATGATAAGCCCCTCCTCTGCCCAGGAGGTTCGGACGCTGTAAGCATATGCCGCCGTGGTGCCCACTACCACCAACAGATCCATGCCCGCTTTACCCGCCCTCAGGCTGTAAAAAGCCTGTTTATAGAAGCGGAAGCCGATGAGAAATTGGACGGGTGCTGCCAGAGCCATTTGGAACTTCCAGCTGTGCAAAAACTGGGTTTTCTGCCGCACCTGGTTCAGAAAGGAAGAGAAGGCCGTCACGGTGTCCGCCCCGTAGATAGCATCATGGCAAAAACCCAGCCCGCCCAGCAGCATGGATACAAACAGCGGCAGGCTAAGCAGTGCGGCCAGGATCAAGCGGCTTCTCAGCTTGCGGAGCTCCCGGCGCCCGCCTGCCTCCGGATCGTTTCCATCCCCGTGGACTGTCGCCCCGAAGCCGGCGCCTTGAATGGTCTTCACGATGTCCGCCACACTGGAATGGGCTTCGTCATAGTGGACAATGGCTTTTTCCGAGGCGTAGCTGACGGAGGTGCTGCTGACTCCCTTTTGCTTCTGCAGGGCAGCTTCAATGGTAATGGAGCACAGGGAGCAGGTCATGCCGTGAATATGGACCTTGGCTACTGCCATAGGGTTTCAGCCTCCTTATTCCACCACGGTAATGGTGCTTTTGATCATATCCATCCAGCAGGAAAAGGGGAATTCTCCCGCTGAAGCAGGGGTAAATTCAAGAATAGTATCCCCAGCCGAAAGCTTGGCCTCCAGCCCAAAAGCAGGTGCAGCCAGAGCATTGTTGCAATCGTTCAGATCCTCTGCCGTGGCCCGGATGATCCAGCGGACCGGAAGGCCTTTTTTGACCGTAACAGGGGAGTAGGCG
>JAEWAA010000490.1 GCA_023391955.1 Bacillota bacterium
GGTACAGGGCATCAAGCAGGGAGGTGTTTTCCGGCAGACTGTCCAAAAGACATTCGGCCTCATGCTGCTGGTTGCTGGAATAAGGAATGACGGCTGTGGCCACTGCTTCCTCCTTGCAGGAAAAGTAGTTGGCGAAGGTCCGTCTGGAATAGCCGGCGCGTTGTACAACATCATCGACGACAAATCCGTCCAGCCCCCGTTCTACAGCAAGCTCAAAGGCCGCGTCAGCCAGGGCATGTGCAGTGGCTTCTTTTTTTAGATCGCGCAGGCTTGGTTTGTTCAAATGTGAGTTTCACCGCCTTTCATAGTGGGGGTATGCTCTGTATGTATCCTACCATAAAACTTGCCTAATGTGCAATTATGCCTAAAAAGCAAACATGCCTTACGTGCAAGGCTTGGCATAGTCCGGAAGGAAGTTTTTTTCAGAATAAAGAAGCCGCGGGGAAGTGAATCTAAGGGAAGAACCCAAATCCGATCTGGAAGAAGGAGTAACCCTTATGAGGAAGCTTGCGCGTATAAGCACCGTTTTTTGTTTTGCATCAGCATTGGCCATCACGTCGGCCTGTGGCGGGAACAACGGAAACAACGCCTCGGGCAACCATGCTTCAAACAATCAGGCGGGCAATAACGTTTCGGCCAACAATACCGGTTCCCAGCAGCCTTCAAGCTCCCCATATTCCAGCGGGTCCTCCGCGGTGGATAACCTGTCCATTCTCAGCGGGTCCCCGGGCCCCGTCGCTTTGCCTTCCGCACAAGGAGAGGCTTCCATTCCTCTGAAAAACGCCAACGGCGAGGAGTATGTGGAGGCTGAGCAGCTGGTCCGTATGGTGGGCTACCGGTTCAAATGGGACAATAACAAGCAAACTCTGAAATTCGGCGATAACGATGCCGCCTTCGAGCTGAACCTGGATTCCCTGGAAGCCCGCAGGGAGGACGACCGCCTGCAGCTCAAAACACCGCCCAAGATGATTGACGGTGTCCCCTGCATTCCGCTGTCTGCCGTTTCGGATCTGCTGGCGGATGATCTGGTATTTGCCAAGGAAGGCCAGTCCCTGGTGCTGAAGCCCTCGCCGGAGCAGATCCCCCTGAAGGTGGATGAGGATGCGCCTCTGCCGGAGGGCAATGCGCTGGATTTCGGCGATGACGCGGAGGACCCTTACAAACAGGCGGCTGCAGATATATCCGCTGCGGCACTGCCGGATAAGCTGGAGCTGGAAGATGCCATTCCGGCAGCAGCCCTGAAGGATATCAACATTCCTGCGCTTATCGCCAGAGCACGGACCTATCTCGGCATCCGTTATGAGTTCGGTGCTCCCCCTTACCCGGAGAACGGCACCTTTGACTGCTCCTCCTATACCGCTTATCTCTTCGATAAATACGGTATTTCCCTGCCGCGTACAGCCAGAGCCCAGGGCAGACTCGGCACCAGCGTAAGCCGCAGCAGCCTGCGGGTGGGGGATTTGCTTTACTTCTACGTGCCCGGCCGTTTCCAAACCAACAAAACGGTCGGCCATGTAGGGATTTATATCGGCAACCGGAACATGATCCACGCTTCTCCCGAACCCAAGGACGGAGTGCAAATCACCAGCATCGACAAGGCATATTGGAAAAGAACCTTCCTTTTTGCCAAACGGATTGCTCAATAACACGCGGGCCGACCTGTAAACCAAAAAGACTGCTGGCACCTCCGTGGAGGACAGCAGTCTTTATTTGGCAGAAATTCGGGAAACGGTTTCAAACAAACCGCAGCACTAAGCCAAAACCTTCAGAATTGACAGCTCGGGATGTTTGCTCAAATCCACGAACTCATTGTCAATCCGGATCAGCGGCCGGAAAAAATCCGTGTAATTGGTCAGCACGATGACGCCGCGTCTGCCGTCGAACAGCTCGACAGTTTTGCCCAGGAGGTTCGGCACCAGGTTGCGGATGAATACCTGGGTGATGGTAGGGTCCAGACTGGTAAAGCTGAGCCGGTTGATCTCCTTCAGCACAAACAAGAGGTCCCGCTCCTTCTGGTACACGCGGGAGGTGATCATCGCGCTGTAGATATCGGTGACCGCCAGAATGCGGCCGATTATCGAAATATCCTCTCCCATAAGGCCGTGGGGATACCCGCTGCCGTCCATACGCTCGTGATGCTGTGTGGCACCCAGCAGGATGGGGGAATCGTCGGGGTAGGCCCGCCGCAGAATATCCGCGCCGTATTCCACATGCTTTTTGACCGCGTCATATTCCTCTTGGGTCAGCTTCGACGGCTTCTGGAGGATGGCCGGGTCAACCTTGCTCATACCGATATCATGGACAAAACCGGCCTTTCCCGCATCCAGGGCAAAACTCTCCGGGTATCCCAGCCAGCGGGCCAAATAATAAGCAAGCATCCCCACTTGAACGCTGTGGTTAAAGGTATAATCATCGCTGTTCTCCAGAGAAAGCATCAGGGAGACCAGATTTTTCTCTTTATGAAAGCTTTCGGCCAAGGGCTCAAAGCTGGCATCTACAATATCCTGCTCAATCCGTCCTTCTCCCAGCGCCTGGGTGAACAGGAGACCGAGACCCGCCAGGCTGGCGTCATAGGAAATCTGGACGGAAGGGTAAGTAGGCAGGGTCGATAGGGTGACACTGGCGGCCGATTCCTCGGAGCGCTCAATCTCGATGTATTCAATATTGTGAGCCAACAGCCGGGCAATGGAATCGCTTCCTAAGTAAGCGTCCGCCGATAAAACATGGAGACCGTACGAATTAAAAACATCTTGAGTCAGTCTGTCTCCAGGAAGAAGATCCATAACATGGATTTTCATAATATGTCACCCCATGGCGAAATTCATCGCATTTTCTGTGTAACATTATAGTAGCAAGGGATGAATATTTTGGCAACGAGTAAAATGTACTATTTTTCCACAAATGCCCTTACATGCCAACGTATCTGCTATAAAAGGATTTGGCCGCCGTCAGGTCGTCCGTACCCTGAACCATGGCTCTTCCGTCAGGGAAAAGCACCAGGGTCAGGCCGTTGTCGGATTTGTATTTCAGCAAAAAGGCATTGCGCTCTGTTGTGCCGGACTGTCTAAGTGCGTGCTCCAGCTCCTCCAGATTGAGCTTGCGGGGGCGGACAGGCACAATCTGCACGGCGTTGCGGCCGCAGAGGGATTGCAGGGTTTCACCCTCCAGCTCCGCCGTCAAATAATCATACTGGGCCTGGCCGCAGCAGGGGCATTCCGGCGAGCGGGCCGCCGACATGTCCATCCCGCCCTGGAAATTATGCCACAGGTCGAAATGAAGCATTCCCTTGTTCAGCGCGCTATGGTTGCCGCTCAGAAGCTTCAGCGCTTCGGCAGCCTGATAGGAGGCCACCACATGGATGATGGAGCCCAGCACTCCCGCCGTGTCGCAGGTTTCCAGGGCGCCCTGATCGGGAGCCTGCTGGAACAGGCAGCGGAAGCAGGGGGTAATCCCTGGCAGAATGGTCATCATGACACCCCGGGCGCTGACCGCTCCGCCGTAGATCCAGGGGATGCTGTGCTTCACGCAGACATCATTGATCAGGAATCGCACTGCGAAGTTGTCGCTGCCGTCCAGCACCAGGTCAACACCGGTCAACAGTTCTTCCGCATTGGACGGGTTCAGATCCGTCACGTGGGGCTCTATTGTCACGAGGCTGTTGATTCTGCCCAGGCGCTCTGCGGCGGCCGCAGCTTTAGGACGTGAGTCCGCGGCATCGGCCTCCTCATAGAGCATCTGGCGCTGCAGGTTGCTCTCTTCCACAAAATCCCGGTCGATCAACCGGATGTAGCCCACGCCGGCCCGGACCATGTGATTAGCCAGCACGGTTCCCAAGGCTCCCATGCCCACAATGGCCACACGGGAGTCCATCAGCTTCAGTTGGCCGGGCTCTCCCAAGGGCCCGAACAGCACCTGCCGGGAATAACGGCCCGGCACTGCTCCGGAAGAGACCGGATGTCCAGTTGCGCTCATCATGGCTGCTCCTCTCCGCCGCCAGGCAGGACAAGGGGGTTCCACATGCCTCCGGATGGGTCTGTGCTGCCGGAGCCTGCCTGGGGATGGCTCCATTGTCCCGCTTCTTTTTTCCAGATGGGGACAATTTGCTTCAAACGTTCGATGGCATAACGGCTGGCTTCGTAGCAGACATCCCGGTGGGGAGCGGATACGGAGATCACCACACTGGCATCCCCCGCTTCCACCAGACCCAGCCGGTGGGTTATGGCGCAGCGGGCCTCCGGCCAGCGGTCAGCCACCTCATCACCGATCTGCCGGAGGGTAGCCAGGGCCATCGGGGCATACGCCTCGTATTCCAGCGCTTCCGTATGCAGATCGCCAGTTAGCTCGCGGACCGTGCCCGTAAAGGTAAGGTTGGCGCCGCAGTTCGGATGGGCTGTTTTGGCTGCGGTATGCTCCGGTACCAAGGGATCCCGGGTTAATTCAAACCGTTCTCCGTACCCGGGCACCTGTTCAGACGGTGCGGGGGAGCCGCCGGACACGGGAGGAATCAGGGCCAGCTCATCGGTTTCGTGAATCTCGTCCTCAGGCTGGGCGTAGGCGTGGTTGCGGGCCAGGAAGGAAACCGCTATGGAGGAGGCCGCATGGGGGTACTCCTTGGCCAGATGCTGCTTCAGCTCGCCGGCAGTGATGCGGTTTCCGCCGGTTGTAACGGTAACGGCGGTTCCGCCCAGTTTGTCCGCCAGCCCGGCGAAAATCTGGATGGTCAGTTGCATGGTGCACCTCCTGAAAATGAAAGGCAGGGTCCGGCTATTTGATCAACAGGCATGGACTCTGCTATTGTTAGCATAAGCTATAGAATTGGACATTCCTTCAATAGAAGCGTATTTTTGGCGGCATCCCGGAATCCGGTAAAGAGCCGCACAGTTATCTTGTACTATATCATAATTTGTGGGGCAATCGAAGTATTTCACAAGAAGGCTGGTTGATGAACCGATGAAAAAACCGGAGAAGGTTGTGCTGCTGCATACCAACGATATTCACAGCTCCTTCCAGGTTATGCCGCGGGTTGCGGGGGCGGTCGCCCGCCTCCGCGCAAGCCGCCCCGATGTCCCGGTAATAGTCGCGGATTGCGGCGATCATATGGACAGGATGAGCGCCATTACGGAGGCGGGGGCAGGCTCCGCGCACTTGGAGGTGCTGGAGTCCACGGGTTACGATGTGGTGACGCTGGGCAACAACGAAGGACTGACTTTTACCAAGGAAAGGCTTCAAGAGCTGTTCGGGGGAGGGACAACCCTCTGTGTGGTGGCGGCCAATCTCCGTGACCGGGAGACCGGCAGGGCGCCGGAATGGATGAAGCCTCGGCTCATGTGGGA
>JAEWAA010000517.1 GCA_023391955.1 Bacillota bacterium
TTCTGATTTCGAATTACCTGGAGAAGGACTCCGTCAATTTCAGCGCGATTCATATGGTGGAGTAGGTCTTCAATTATATTGCCGCCAACTATAACCGGAAGCTGTCGCAGGATGAGCTGGCCAATAGTATCGATATCAGCCCTTCCCATCTGGGGCATATCTTCAAGGAAACCACAGGGGAAACCCCCTTCGAGTTTATTATCAAATACCGGATCGCCCGGGCGAAGGAGTTTCTGGAGATGGGGTATTCGGTAACCGATACGGCAGGGCTGGTCGGTTTTGGCGACATGTTTTATTTCAGCAGATATTTTAAGAAAATAGAGGGGATCTCCCCGACAAAATATACCGGCCAGTAACGTCTGGCAGCAAAAAGCCCTTCCCGCAGCTTTCGCGAAAAGGGTTTTTTCTTATCCCACTAACCTTTGAGTGCTCCAACCATAACGCCCTTCACAAAATATTTCTGCAGAAACGGATACGCCGCCAGGATGGGGAGGGTAGCCACCATAATCGTGGCGTATTTGATGGTTTCCCCGATGGATGCCCGGTCCTGGGCTGCGGTACCGGTCATCATTTCGTCGGTGCTGTTGGATATGAGGATTTCCCGCAGGGCCAGCTGCAGCGGCCATAATTCCCGCTTCCGCAAATAAATCATGGCGCTGAACCAGGAATTCCAGTGGCCAACCCCATAATACAGCACCATTACGGCAATGGTCGGCAAAGCCAGCGGGATAATGATTTTGAACAGAATGATAAAGTCATGGGCACCATCCAGGTGGGCGGACTCAATCAGGCTGTCCGGAATTCCCTGAAACGCTGTCCGCATAATGATCAGATTCCAGGTTCCGATGGCTCCGGGAACAATCAAGGCCCATAAGGAGTTCATTAACCCCAGATCCTTCACCAGCAGGAAGCTGGGAATCAGGCCGCCGCCGAAGAACATGGTGAACACGATCATGATGGTAATGGGTTTTCTCCAGAAAAAATCCTTCCGGGAGAGAACAAAAGCGCCCATAGCAGTCATGATAATGTTATAGGCCGTACCCACGACGACAATAAAGAGGGTATTCTTATAGCCTGTATAAATAATCGGGTTTTTCAGCACGGCCTTATACGCATCCAGGCTGAAATCCAATGGCCAAAGGAGCAAGCCGCTGTGAGCGGTAAGATGGTCTGCGCTGCTCAGGGAGGCGAACACCACATAAACAAAGGGATAGGCCGTGATCAGAGCCAGCCCAGCCAATAAAAGCACGTTAAACGTATCAAACACATAATCGCCGAATGTCTTTTTGATTACCATATATTTCACCCCCTACCACAAGCTGGTTTCATTCACCTTGCGGCTAGTGTAGTTTGCTGTTACGATCAGAATCAGATTGACGATGGAGTTGAACAGCCCGACAGCCGCACTAAAGCTGTAATTGGCCTCTACCAGCCCGCGCCGGTATACATAGGACGAAATAATATCCGCCGTTTCATAGGTGCTGGGATTATAGAGCAGAATGATTTTCTCATAGCCTTCGCTCATCATACGGCCAATGTTCATGATCAGCAGGATCACGATGGTGGGGGCAATCCCCGGCAGGGTAATGTGGACAAATTGCTTCCATCTCCCGGCCCCGTCGATGGTGACTGCTTCATACAGCTCTGTGTCGATTGCGGTCAGGGCAGCCAGATAAATAATTGATCCCCAGCCGATGCCCTGCCAGATGCCTGTGCCTACATAGATGGTCCGGAACCATCCTGATTCCACCAGGAACATGGTGCGGGAGCCGCCGAAGAAGGCAATGATGTCATTGATCAGACCGCTTTTTGCAAAAAAGTCGATAATCATCCCGCAGATGACCACGGTGGACACGAAGTGGGGCAAATAGGTTACGGTTTGGATCGTTTTTTTGAAGGCTTTGTTCTTGATTTCATTCAGCAATAACGCCAGAATAATCGGCGCCGGGAATCCGAAGATCAACTGATAGAAATTGATTAATAATGTATTGCGGATGACTCTCCATGCGGAGATGCTGTTGAAGAAATCATGGAAATGCTGGAGTCCTACCCACGGGCTGCCCCAGATGCCCTTCACAGGGCTGAATTGCTTGAAGCCGATAATCACTCCATACATGGGCACATAGTGGAACAGAATGTACCAGGCGACTACGGGCAGAGCCATGAGGATCAGCCATTTATTTTTCTTGTAATCCTTGATGATGGTTTTCAGCAAACCAGGCTTTTTGTATACCGCATGCTGTGGCTGCGTTGTGATCTCCGGCAAGGCGGGAACCTCCTTTGTATGGTGAAATGGGGGAATTTCTTCCCCCATCTAGAGCCGTACTATTTGTAGATATCGCTGATATTGAAGGACTGCGGGTTTAATGCCTGCGGGAATTTTTTAACGAAGCGGTCATAGGCATTCTGTCTGATTTTAGTGATATCCTCGATGCCCAGCTTCTTGATCTGCTCGACGTATTTGTCCCAGGTGGCATCCACATCCTCTTTGCCCATCAGCCACTTGAGGAACATTTCATCCTTATAGGTGTTGATTTCATTCTGCTTGGAGGTGATTTGGGACACCTCATCCGGCGTCAGGTTTCCTCTGTAGTTCTTGTTGGCCTTGGTCACCTGCTCCGCATATTTGGTCCAGACCTTCAGCGACTCCTGCTGCTGCGGCAGGGCCATGTACTGCTCAAAATATCTCTTGTCTTGGACGAAGGGGCCGTCCTTAAAGGCGCGGGTATACATCTGTCCCATGGTTGCAATCGGCTGTCCGTTAGGATTGTTGGTCACCAGATCTGTATATTTCGGATAACCGTTCTCCATCTTGTAGCTGACGCCCTCAATGCCGAAGTTATAGAGCATGGAGCCTTCCTTGGTGTACCCGTAATTCAGGAACGCCAGGGCTTCGGGAATGTTCTTGCAGGAGCTGGTGATGTTCCAGGCGCCATTGTTCACAACCGGTCCGTCCTTGGGCATAAACGGGTTGAAATCTCCCTTCTTTTGCACCATATACGGGGCAGCCACAAGATCGAATTTGGGGTCCTTCTTGGCCATCAGCGGCAAATATTTACCCAGGCCCGAGCCGGTATTGCCCAGGGTTGCGCCGGATTGGTTGCTGGTAAATTTGGCATCGATGGTTTTGGCGTTATTCGTTGCTATTTCGGGATCCAGAATGCCGTCCTTGTACCATTTCACCATGGTTTTGGTATAATCCTTAAACCTCGGGTCAATCGCCCCGTATACCACCTTGCCGTTCTCGATGAAGTGATCCTGGTTGATTCCCCATGCCCCGGTGAAATAGTTGTTCTTGATATTGCTGACGCTTCCCGTCAACGGAGCCGTTGCGCCCTTCTTTTCCTTGAAGGTCTTCAGAACGGTATACATCTCGTCGATGGTTTCCGGTACCTGCAGACCCAGATCATTCAACCAATCCTTGCGCATAAAACCGCCAAAGAAGGTGTAGATGCTCTGGTCACCCTTGAGGAACGGGGCACCGAACTGGCGGCCCTCCTCGGTCTCTACATCCATCAACAGATCCGGGTAGGTCTCATATATTTTGGCCAGATCCGGCGCATACTTGGGGATTTCATTCTTGATGTCCACCAGAATGCCGTCATCGAAGGCTTTTTGTCTGCCACCCGGATAGTCTCCGAAGGTGCCCACAATAAAGTCGGGGATATCGCCGGAAGTGAGCATCAGATTAAATTGCTCCTTGGCCGAACCCTCTGTAGGATGGATATATTCAATCGTCACATTCAACCGCTTCTGCAGCTCTTTATTGAATTCGGACTCGGCGTAGTTCTGCATAATAGGAAGAGCTGTGCTCATCAGAGGATCCCAAACGCGGAATTTAACCGGTTTTTCAAAAGGAACCTTAATGGCGGTGTTGGATGAAGCGGAAGGTGCGGGTTCGGCCTCATCGGTTCCGCAGCCTGTTAAAGCTGCAGATGATAAAAGCGCTATCATAATGGAACATGCCGTGACCTTGGAAAACGTCTTTTTACTTGTAATCATTTTTTCCTCCCCTTTTTGCTTGTTTTATCCTTCGTGATGTGTGGTAAGCACGATCTAGCGCCAGTATAGGTTTTCTGTATGTCTAAATCAATCTTCATCGGCCGTAAACCGTACTCAAAATCCCAACAGAGGCATATCAAATATGGCAAAAGCATCATCAAAAATGCAAATAGCGGCCCTTCCACCGTTCCCCTTGTAGTATAATATGGAAAGCTAACGTACCGAGGGTGATTTTATGAATGTAAAGGGAGTCATAAAGACTAGAAACAGCATCATCGTTCCGCAGATTTTATCGTACATCTTGATTTTGCTTATCCCGATTATTTTCACGGGGGTTGTTTATTTTGTTACGGTGGGGACCATTGAGCAGGAAACCAACCGGGCGAATCTGGCCATGCTCAAGCAGGTTCAGCTGAATATGGACAACATCTTGAAGGATGCCGAGCGCCTGAGCTTTGATATTGCCTTCAACCCGGATATTCAGCTGCTGGCTACGTCGCAGGAAACCAACTGGAATAACAAGCAGTACGAGGTGTCCCAGATCGTCAAGGATTTCAAACGGATGAACATTACCAACGGCTATATCCACGATTTTTATGTGTATCTGCGGAGCTTGGATGGGGTGATTTCCTCTACGGCTGCTTCGCGAAGTCATTATATGTACCCGATTCTCGCCAATCCTGACATCGGCTATGACGAATGGATCGATGTGCACCAGAGGGCATACAGCGGCAGATACATCTCCATCGGAGGCCAGCCCGCCTCGGACGGGGGTTCGGGAGCGCTGGCGTATATGCGTTCTATCCCGTTTTCCAATTCGGAGAAGTCCCAGGCTACCATTGTAATCCAGTTTAACAAAGAACGGTTTACGGAGATGATTCAAAACATCCAATCGGCGCAATACGGAAGTATTTTTATTCTGGATACGGATAACAGCATTCTCACGTCCACGGCGTCCTTTCCCATAACGGATATTCTCCGGGTGGAGGAGCTGAACGATAGCGATCATATGCTGGTGAAAGGGCAAGGGGGGGATTCCTACATCATCTCCTACACCAAATCCGATGTGTCCAAGCTGAAGTATGTTTCCATTGTGCGGCGGGAAATTGTGATGGAAAAAAGCGAGTTTACAGAAAAATTAATGATTGCCAGCATCATTCTCTGCCTGATTCTCGGGGGAGCCTTATCGGTATTGCTTGCCTGGCGCAACTATAATCCGGTCCGCAATCTCATCCGCATCATCCAGAACGGAAAAAGCAGGCATCCGGATGAACGGTCCGGCAATGAATACCAGTTTATTTATGAGGCGATCCAGGAGACGCTCCAGGAGAAGGAGAAAATCAACCTGAAGCTGAAGCAGCAAAGCAGTGTGGTGAAGGCGGATTTTCTGCATAAGCTGCTCAAAGGGAAGTTCGGCAATATCTCGGTTCACCATAATGCGTTTTCGGCGATGGGCATGGAGTTTGCCTCCGATGGATTTGTGGTGATGCTGCTGGCTATTGAGGATAAGGGCAAGCTGCTTTCCTTGGGGACCGGCGATGATGTTGAGGCCAAGTCGAAGCTCCCCAGCTTTGTCATCACCAATGTATTCGAGGAGCTCTTGGGGCAGCGGTATAAGAATTTTGTGACGGAGATGGACGAGAAAATCGTGTTCATCGTGAACCTGCAGGACCCGGAGGCGGCGGAGCCTGTGCAGGACTTGGTTAACATCACAGACGAGCTCCAGCGTTTTTTTGAAAAATATTACGGCATGGTGCTTACGGTTTCTGTCAGCGATGCCCATACGGGTATCCATGGGATGCAGGAGGCTTACCAGGAGGCTGCAGAAGCCCTGGAATACAAAATGATTGCCGGCGCCGGCACAATTATCAGCTTCCAGAGCTTACAGCATAATGTGAGGGAGTATTTCTACCCCCTTGAAAAAGAGCAGAAGTTAGTCAACTGCATCAAATCCGGCGAGTTTGAAAAGGGGAAACAGTTGCTGGACGACATTATCCGCTCCAACTTTATGGATGGCACCCCCACTGCGGAGATGACCCGGTATTTTATGTTTGACCTGGCCAGCACCGTGGTGAAGACGGTCAAGGAAATTTCGGCGGAGGAGCCGGTGGAGAAGCTCTTCGGCTGTGAAACCGTAGCGGAGCTGCAGGAGGAGATTACGCATATTCTGTCCGTGGTATGTAAACGCATACAATCCAAAACCGGCAACCGTTCCTACGAATTGAGCAGGAGTATTACGGAGTTTGTGAACAGCCATTATGGGGACGTGAATCTGAATGTGGCGATGATTGCGGAGCATCTGGGGATTACGCCCAGCTATATGTCCAAGCTCTTCAAGGAGCAAACCGGGGAAACGCTGCCGGATTATATCAACAAGGTGCGGCTGGAGCAAGCGAAGGTGCTGCTGCGGGACGACAAGCTTAATATCTCCGACGCGGCCGTCCGGGTGGGATACTTAAACAGCAATGCGCTGATCCGCAGCTTCAAGAAATACGAGGGTGTGACGCCGGGGAAGTATAAGGAGTGAGGGGAGCGGGCGGGGGAGGGAGCACGAGCACAGCCGGACCCTGCGGTCCCTCCGCAGACCTCCCGACGCGCTAACGGAACTCAGCCGGACCCTGCGATCCCTCCGCAGACCTCCGACACGCTAACGGAACTTAGCCGGTCCTCGCGGTCCCTCCGCAGACCTCC
>JAEWAA010000539.1 GCA_023391955.1 Bacillota bacterium
TCATTCTTCTCTGTTACCTGGCTGCCGGTGGCATCCAGATACCGGTGCACGAAGCTTTCGATCATCTCCCGGTTCATGCTTGTTTCACCTCCATGAGATGGTGTTGGGCGGGGGGGCATTTTGGGCAGAGGTTATGAAGGCTGCCGGCAAGCCTGCACCAGACTTATGCTCTTCCTCCTCCACTTCCTGCCGCACGTTATGGAATTGCGCTCCCAGCTCATCCATTCTGCTGCGCAGCTCCGTATCGTTGCGGGACTCCAGGGACATCCGCAGGAGCAGGCTTTCCAGGCTGGCGGATTTCTTCTCGATCCGCTCCAGAATGGCGTCGAGCCCGCCGATGACCATCTCGAACATGTTGATCTTTTCATGCAGGAGGGACAGGATATGCTCTTCAATGGTGCCCTTGGTGGTCATATTGTGGATGATCACATCCTCGGTCTGGCCCAGTCGGTGCACCCGGCCGATCCGCTGCTCCACCCGCATGGGGTTCCACGGCAGGTCGAAGTTGATCATATGGTGGCAAAATTGCAGGTTAATGCCCTCGCCGCCCGCCTCCGTAGCCACCAGCACTCTGGACCGGGTACGGAATAGGTCCATCATCCAATCCTTTTTGCCCCGGTTCATGCCGCCCCGGTAAGGAACTGCCGAGATACCCCGTTCCTTCAAATAATGGAGGAGATACTCCTGGGAGGCCCGGTATTCGGTGAAAATAATTACCTTGTCATTGATCTCCTCGATGAGCTCCAGCGCTTTTTCCGCCTTGGTGTTGGCCTTGATGCCCTTAATAAGCTGGACCAGCTCGCCGATGCGGCCGCGGACGGGGGAGTCCTCGGGCATTTTTTTGAACATATTGAACAAGGTCAGGAACACTGCATCCCGGCTGGAGCAGACCTCCCGCTGGAGCGTCACCAAAGACAGAATCCCGGACAGATCCCCTTGGGATTCTTCATAACGCTTGCGCACAAAATCCGTGACCCCGTTGTACAGCTCCATTTCCTCCGGGGAAAGCTCCAGGGTGACATTGCGTACCTTGCGTTTGGTATACGTCACACCACCGTCGCTGCGCCGGTTGCGGATCATGATTTTGGACAGCTCGTCCTGGAGGCCACGCTCGTTTTTGGGGGTGCGTTTGCTCAGAATGAAGGAGGACTGGAACTGGCCCTGGCCGCCCAACTGGCCCGGCTTCAGCACGTTGATCAGGTTGTACAGCTCCTTCAGATCATTCTGGACAGGCGTGGCGGTAAGGAGCAGGCAGTATTTTTTGCGCAGCTCGCTGACAAATTGGTAGTTGGTGGTTTTTTTGTTCTTCAGCTTGTGGGCCTCATCGATAATGACCATGTCATAGTCCATGTTCAGGACGATCTCCCGGTGGGGATCCCGCTTGGCCGTATCCATGGAGGCGACGATGATGTCGCATTGCTCCCACATGTATTCCTTCTTCTGGGCGGCGGCAGGGATGCCGAATTTGGAGTTCAGCTCCCGCACCCATTGCAGCACCAGGGAGGCGGGGACCAGGATCAGCGCTTTTTTGACGAGACCGCGCACGATATATTCCTTCAGGATCAGTCCGGCTTCGATGGTTTTGCCCAAACCGACCTCATCGGCCAGAATGGCCCGGCCCCGCATCTCCAGGAGCACCCGGCGTGCCGTTTCCAGCTGATGAGCCATAGGCTCCACCTGGGTCAGATGCTTCAGGCAGAGCAGCTCGTCGAAGCTGCCCACCAGACGGGATGCTTCGGCCTCGTAGGCCAGCTGGAACAGGGTCCAGTCGTCCCAGGGGCCGTTTTTTTCCTCGCGCTGCCGCATCTCGGTAAGCCAGCTGCGGTCGATGTGCATCTCCAGAATGCTGCTTAAGGCCCGCACCGTTTCTTCCGGCGCTGTTGGTTCGCTCATGCCACACACCTCCATCGTCAGCATACATCAGGCAGTATCCTATAGTATGAACCAAATGCTGGGTTTTCATAACGCAGAGTGGGGGATGTAAGGTGGATAGGGGCAGGCGGGGAGTTGGGAGGGGAGCTGAACATGAAAAACCGAGTATGGTAGAGAGCGGGCGTGATGGGGGGAGCTGAACTTGAAAAACCGAGTAGGGTGGAGGGTATGGGCTTGATGGAGAGAGCTGAATATGAAAAACCGAGTATAGTCGAGGGCGTAGGCCCTGTTTTGGTGGTTTGTATATGATATTTCGAGTATAAATGTGGGTTCTGAGGCATGTGGAGCGGATTCTGTATGATATTTCGAGTATAATGAAGGTTTTTTGGTGCGTGAGGGGTTGCTGAATATGAAATTTCGAGTACACCTGCGGTTTTCGGGGCAATCGGGGTGGTTTGTAGCTGATCATTCAAGTACAATGTCAGTAGAGTGTAAGGAAGGAACGTGGATTGACTAACAAGGAGAAGGGGAGTGATTGGGATTTACAATAAGCGTACGTAATTTCTTCTGAACTTGTGGAGGCGGGTGAGGGAGAAGCCCTTATACAAAGCCTGGTTTGTGTTATTTACTGGAGCTTGGGGAGCTGCTGTAGGAGGCTTTTTTTCCATTTTGCTGCTGTGGGGTTATGAGTCTAAATGGATACTCACCTTAATTGGAATCGGATTTCTTACGGGAGTTTCCCTGAGCTATTTCCAGTATCGCTATTGGAATAATAAATATAACCAAATCACGAGAAATTCATAAAAACCAATAATTTTGGCTTCGCCGGGAGACGGACGCAGGGCTGTTTTTCATTATGGAACAGGTTATTCTGTGTGCATCCTCCCGCATCAAAAAACAGGGACGAACGGATGATGGCTTTCCGCGTCCCTGTTTAGTATGCTGGTGGAGTGATTGTTTATCTACATAAATAAGGTTTGGTATTCCCGCTGCAGCTGTCTGGTGATAGGGCCGGGCTGGCCTCCTGCGATAGGGGTTTCGTCAATGAGAATGACCGGGGTTACCTCGGTGGTGGTTCCTGTGATCAACACCTCATCGGCGCTGTACAGCTCCTCAAGGGTAAATGCAGCCTCCATAACCGGAATACCCAGGGTACGGGCCTGCTCCAGCACAACCTGGCGGGTGATGCCGGGCAGAATCAGGTTATCTGCCGGGTGAGTCCACATTGTCCCGTCCTTGACCATCATAATGTTGGAGGAACTGCATTCTGTTACTGTTCCGTTGCGGTGCAGCACGGCCTCGTCGGCTCCACGTTCAACGGCCTCCTGCTTGGCTAATACGTTCCCCAGCAGATTCAGAGTTTTGATGTCGCAGCGCAGCCAGCGGATGTCCGGTACGGATACGATTCGGATGCCTCCGGTAATTTTGTCCCGGTTCCGGGGGAGGGGCTTGCAGTAAGCGGTCAGCACAGGCTGGGTGCCCTCCGGCGGGAACGCATGGCCCCGGGGAGCAACACCGCGGGTAATTTGCAGATACAGGATGCCCTCCTCCACCGGATCCTCCTCCAGCAGCTTATACAGCAGCCCGGTGATTTCCGGAAGGCCGTAGGGAAGAGGGATCCTGAGCTCGGAAGCGCTGCGTGCCAGCCGAACCAGGTGGGCATCCTCCTGAAACAGGCGTCCGTTGTAGATCCGGAAGACCTCATAGATGCCGTCCCCGAAGTAATAGCCCCGGTCATCCGGGTGTATCGTCGCGTCCTGGTAATCCGTAATGGTGAGGTTATGGAGAAATTTCATGGCGGACAAGCTCCTTTTTGGCAAAAGTAGGTTTTCCCTATTTTACCCCTAATCGCACGGAATTGCACAGGGATGCCGAATCGGCAGCGCAGGAGTGTCCAAAATAGCGGTTTATGAAGCCGATCTGCCATAGAGGATGGGGCTGGACTCGGAATAGCGGAAGCGAATTTCTGCTATCCATCCGGCAAAGCTTCCACCACCCGAAATAGCGGAAGCCAATTTCCGTTATCCAGTTCGAAAATCCATCGGAGCCTTGAAGAAAGGTGGAATAACGGAAACCACCTTCCGCTAACGTGCCGCCATGAAGCATCCCGCAGCAAATAACGGAAACTACCTTCCGCTAACCTTGGACCAGCAATGCCTTCCTATCACATAAGGCTGCCCTGCCGCAATCGATTATTGACCACGAAAAAGTGAGCCAGACCGAGAAAATAACAGCTTCTCCCCAGCCTTTCGGCACAGATTCGCCATTTTCGTCTTTCATTTATTCGAATCACTACATATAGTGGTGTATAATGGACTTCTCGCACTATATCTTGAACGTTCTGCCTCTTTATAGAACATATTCCAGATGTTTTGTCAAGTCGAAATAAACCTATCCGGGAGGGTGTTCATGTGGAAACCATGCAACTGAAGCAATCGAAATTGGAGGGGCTTAGCGAAAAAATCTTTTTGGACCGCTATGCGATGAAGGACCCCGATACCAACAATACCAAGGTAGGGGATGCGGTTTTGGTGCTGACCAAGGACGATCCCAAGTTCCCCGCCAAGGAAGTGGGGACAGTAGTGGCCCGGAGCGGCAAACAGGTCACCATTAAGCTGCGCAGCGGGGAAATGGTGGAATCCTCCATCGAAAAGCTGACGTTGACCAAGGAGCAGAGCCCCGAGGAGCTGTGGGACCGTCTGGCCAAGGCCATGGCGTCGGTGGAAGCCACACCCGAGAAACGCCAGGAATGGACCGAAAAATTCCGCTACATACTGGATGACTGGAAGCTGGTGCCCGGCGGTCGGATCGCCGCAGGGGCGGATGCCAGCGATGAGCTGACCCTGTTCAACTGTTACGTGGTTCCGTCTCCCCATGACAGCCGTGGCGGCATTATGTCCACCCTGTCCGAAATGACGGAGATTATGTCCCGTGGCGGCGGAGTCGGCATTAATCTGTCGTCCTTACGTCCCCGCCGGTCCATTGTCCGTGGCGTAAGCGGCTCCTCCTCCGGTGCTGTTTCCTGGGGCGGTCTGTTCAGCTACACCACCGGTCTCATCGAGCAAGGCGGCAGCCGGCGCGGTGCCCTGATGCTGATGATGAACGACTGGCATCCGGACCTGCTGGATTTTATCACCGTTAAACAAACCATGAACCAGATCACCAACGCCAACCTCTCCGTGTGCGTCAGCAACGGCTTTATGAAGGCGGTGAAGGAGGATTTGGACTGAGAGCTGGTGTTCCCGGATACCTCCGACAGCGAATATGATGCCGTATGGAACGGCGATCTGGACGAGTGGAAAGCCAAGGGCAAAGCCGTTAAGGTCTACAAAACCGTCAAAGCCCGTGACGTTTGGCATACCATTATTGAATCCGCCTGGAAATCCGCCGAACCCGGCGTGGTGTTTATGGAATATTACAACCAGATGTCCAACAGCTGGTATTTCAACCCCATTATCTGCACCAATCCCTGCGGCGAACAAGGTCTGCCGGCTTGGGGCGTTTGTAACCTGTCCGCTGTGAATCTGTCCCGTTTCTACGATGCCGAGAAGCATGATGTGGCATGGGAGGAGCTGGGCCGGGTGGTGCGTTATTCCTCCCGTTTCCTGGACAATGTGATTGACAAGACTCCTTACCATTTCGAAGAAAACAAGGAAAACCAGCTGAACGAGCGCCGGGTGGGCATGGGCTCCATGGGTCTGGCCGAGCTGATGATCAAGCTGGAGATCCGTTACGGCAGCCCGGAATCTCTGGAATTCCTGGACAAGCTCTACGGCTTTATGGCCAAGGAGGCATATCTGGCTTCTGCGGAGATCGCCGAGGAGAAGGGCAGCTTCAAGAAGTTCGATGCAGAGAAATATCTGCAAAGCGGCTTTATGAAAAATATGGTGGAGGCTTTCCCAGAAGTTGGAGCCGCTATCCAAGCCAAGGGAATGCGCAATGTAACCGTGATTACACAGGCGCCTACGGGCAGCACCGGAACCATGGTGGGCACCTCCACCGGGATCGAGCCGTATTTCGCCTTTGAATACTTCCGCCAAAGTCGTCTGGGCTTTGACAAGCAGTTTGTGCCCATTGCACAGGAATGGAAGGATGCCCATCCTGGCGAAGAGCTGCCGGATTATTTCGTCACTGCCATGAGTCTGTCGGCTGAGGATCATATCCGGGCCCAAGCCGCCATCCAGCGTTGGGTGGACAGCTCCATCTCCAAAACCGCCAACTGCCCCGCTGACTTTACGGTAGAGGAAACCGAACGTCTTTATGAGCTGGCCTTTGATCTGGGCTGTAAGGGCGTCACCATCTACCGGGACGGCAGCCGCGACGTGCAGGTGTTGTCTACCGAGAAGAAGGAAGACAAGAAGGAAGCAGAGCCGGTTGCAGAAGAAGTGAAGCAGGAGCAGGCTGATGTGGAAAATGAATCCTTCGAAGCCATCGGCTCGGCCCTCGCCGTCAATGTGGACAAGAAAACCGAGCAGGTCTTCGACAATCAATACAAACGCCGTCCGCAGGTGCTGCGCGGCGCAACCTATAAGGTGAACACACCATTCGGGATGGCCTACATCACCATCAACGATCTGGACGGCATCCCCAGCGAAATCTTCCTGAACGTAGGCAAAGCAGGCTCCGATGTGTTCGCTATGTCCGAAGCTTTGGGCCGGGTATGCTCCCTGTTCCTGCGCTATGGCAACCACGGCAACAAGGAAGCGCTGCTGATCAAGCACCTGAAGGGTATTGGCGGTTCCGGCGCCATCGGCTTCGGCGCCAACAGAGTCGAGTCCATCGCCGACGCCGTGGCCAAGTCGCTGGAAATGCACGTGCAGGCTAACGCCGCCTCCGCCGCGCATAACAGCGCAGCGTATGTCACTGCAGCAGCGGAAGCAATTGCCCACAGCCACGCCCCCGTGGCAGCCGATCATGGCCATGACGCCCATGGCGGCCACGGTCACGGCCATAGCAGCCTGGACCTGGGCACCGTCAGCAAGGACATCTGCCCCAGCTGCGGCAGCGCCTCACTGATCCCATCGGACGGGTGCAAAACCTGCACCAGCTGCGGGTATAGCCGGTGTAGTTAAAATAAAGATAGTGAAATCTTCAAAAAGCCTATAGTGAAATTCCATAATTGAATTCATAATTCGTTAGACAGTTTGTTGCAGAATTTGTTAGAAATCAAGATTAATGCATGGTTGCAAATAAATATACAACTAGGTCAGGCTAAGTAAAATAGCGCCTGGCCTTTTTGTATTTAAAGGGATGTCGGCCTCTATAAATCAGTAGAAGTAAATGATCTAGGGTTAAGATGGTCTGCATTTGCAATATCGTGTCCTGTAGCAATAATGGAGTGGGTTTCTGAAGGGAGCTATTTATGATTTTATATTCAAACAAGAGGCTTCAATTAACTATCTCATTCCTATATCCTTTGCTCATTTTCGTACTATTGAGCTTCCGTAAAGAAATAGACACATGGATTTTACCAATGGCTATATCCCTTCTATTTTGTTTTTTATGGAAAAATGTTCGATACTTAATGATTTCAACATTGATCATGTGGGTTGTTTCGGTTCCATTATGGTATTTTCTGATTGAAGTGAATAGAGAGAGTCAATCCGCAGTTATTTTTAGTTCATCATCACCACTAATTTTCATACTATTTGTAATTATTGTCTTAGTTCCTGAAATGATAATTATTTCAATTAGAAATTTTTTAATAAGAAGATTCATTTCAAAAGGTTGATTGTTTTCTCTGAGCGAACTCGCCCGAATGTTAACGGTAATGGGGGTATGGGAATTGACCGACATAATGACCTGAAAGGAGAAATATATGATTAATAGAACCAATGTTCAAGTTCTTGTTTTCTGTAAAAAACCAACATTCAGCGTTCTTGTCTTGAAACGGACTCCCGAAAGGAGCGGCTATTGGCAACCTGTGTGTGGAGGAGTTGAGAACGGAGAAGATTTGATTGAAGCCGCATTGCGGGAAGTTTCAGAGGAGACAGGGATAGAAAAGGTTGAGTTTGTTATTGACTTAGAGTATACATTTACATATAAAGAAACGAAAAATGGTATTTTGATGGATATGCAGGACTTTTGCTTTGCTGTTGAAATTGAGAATACATTTGATATACAGCTCTCTGATGAACATGAAGAATTTCGATGGTGTTCATATATGGAAGCAAAAACTTATTTGAAATGGGAATACAGCTTAATTGCTTTAGATAAACTCATGAATTTCATTTAAATGGGGCCTTCAAAGATTTAGACGGAATAACACAAAAAGCCCAGCTTCAATTGAGAAGCTAGGTTTTTTTATATAGGTTAAAAGAATTTAAACCTTCAATCGTATCACATTCCACGAGGCCTTGCCCAGGCTGGCCAAGACTTGTGAACCGTCGACTGCGGCATTACCCCTATTATGAGGTTTTACAAAGTCAGGGTGCGCGGCGGTATTGACGGCTTTGAGATCGGTATGCTCCAAAACGAGGTGCTCGATCAGCGAACAAGCTCCAAAGCTGCGTAAGTCCGCCTCGAAGGGTAACGCTTCGTCCAGATGGCGGTTAACGGCGAAGATGGTTACTTCTCCCTGTTCCTCGTTGTGTACGGCAATGGATTCCAGATGCGGAATGTCTGTGATTTCCTTGGTATCGTATTTGGAGGATTGAATGAGAGGGACCAATGAATGGCCGCGCCCATATAACGAGGCATGCATGTAGGGATAGTAGATGGTTTGGGCCCAAGCGGCTCCGCCGTTTTCTGTCATGATGGGGGCGATTACGTTTACCAGCTGCGCCAGACAGGCCATTTTTACCCGGTCCGCATGTTTGAGCAGGCTAATCAGCAAACAGCCGACCACCAGGGCATCCTCCATGGTGTAGATGTCTTCGAGCTGGGCAGGGGCAATTTGCCAAGGCTCGATTTTTTTGTCTGCAGCATTGCTGTGGAACCAGACGTTCCATTCGTCGAAGGATAAGTACATGCGTTTTTTGCTGCGCTTCTTGGCTTTCATATAATCGCAAATCGCGGTGACGCTATGAATGAACTCATCCATCTGCAGTGATCGGGCCAGGAAGGTTGGGGTATCATTCTCATGATTACCGTAGTATTGATGCAGCGACAGGTAATCGACGTGCTCATAGGTGTGATCAAGCACCGTTGCTTCCCAATCGGCAAATGTGGGCATGCCCAGGGCTGAGCTTCCGCAGGCGACCAACTCAATGGTCGGGTCGGTCCACTTCATCACTTTGGCGGCCTCCAACGCAATTCTTCCGTATTCCTCCGCCGTTTTGTGGCCAATCTGCCAGGGACCGTCCATTTCATTGCCGAGGCACCAGGTTTTGATCCGGTGCGGCTCCTTGTAACCATGACGGATACGCATATCGCTCCAGTAGCTGCCGGACGGATGATTGGCATATTCCACAACCTGCCGCGCGTCATCGACGCCTTGTGTCCCCAGATTGATGGCCCACATGACATCGGTGCCGGCTGCTTTTGACCAAGATGCGAATTCGTTCATGCCAAAATGATTGGGTTCGACGGTTCTCCAGGCTAATTCAAGCTTGCTTGGCCGTTCGCTGACCGGGCCGATGCCATCCTTCCAATCGTAACCGGATACAAAATTGCCGCCGGGATAACGGACAATCGGCACACGCAATTGTTGAACAAGCTTCAGAACATCCTTTCGAAACCCCTGTTCATTGGCATCGGGATGACCGGGTTCATAAATGCCGCCATAAACAGCCCGTCCCAGGTGTTCGATGAAGGAACCGTAGAGC
>JAEWAA010000580.1 GCA_023391955.1 Bacillota bacterium
AGAAACGTTCCACCAGCAAGCTGTTGTAGTCCGATCCGGCCTCGCCGTCGCTCTGGGGCGCAAACACACGGCAGGTCGCTCCGTGGCTCTCCAGATAATCCACCCAGCGGCCAAGAGTCCGGGCGACTCCATTGACATCGGGCAGGAACGTATCGGTAAACAATGCCACTTTCACGAATATTCCCCCTTTAGAGATCATGCTCACTTTCATTATAGACCCGGATTATTCGGTTATCGTCAAACGCAAGTAAATTTTACATTTTCCGTTCTGTGCGTTGATCTGCGTTTAACATAAAAAAAGTACGATTAAAAAGGTAATATACAACCTATACCCGCAATTGACGGGGGTGAACACCTCCGCGATTGCATGAGGGCGGGATCATAATAGAGGAGGCGGAAGCCATGAGCCGTGTAGTCACCTGGCTGCAGTACAGGGAAGTCGAGATGTTCCGTTGGGTGAACAAAAGACAGCATATTCTTACCGATTGGCTGATGAACCGGATCACCCATATGGGAGGCGCAACTCTGACCATCCTGTTCACTCTGGGGATGTCCATATTCGGCCCCAGCCCCTGGAATGAGGTGGCCATGCAGAGCTTCCTGGCCCTCACCCTAAGCCATGTTCCCGTCCATATTATGAAGAAGAAATATCCCCGGCTGCGTCCATACCTTGTCCTGCCCCATATCAATATATGCAAAAAACCGCTGACAGACCATTCTTTTCCGTCCGGACATACAACCGCCATCTTCGCCGTCATTATTCCGTTCGTGCTGGCGTGGCCTCTCTTGGGGCTGATGCTCCTGCCTCTGGCGCTGCTCGTCGCCGTATCCCGTATGTACCTGGGTCTGCATTACCCGTCGGACTGCGCGGCGGGAGCCATCATTGGCACCGTGTCCGCCATCCTGACCGGCTTCCTGATCTGACGACTTCTTCAATATAGTACCAAGAGAGCGGCTTTAATAAAAGCCGCTCTGCGCTCGTTTAAGGAAAGCTTAAGATTCACCCGCTTAACCACCGGTCCCTGCCGAAGGCCGAATGGGGGGCCGGGTGGCTCGAATCAGCGCAGCTGATTGAGGGTTGGGTCGGCCCAATCCCCGGTCCTCGCCGGAGGCCGGATGGGGGTTCGGGCGAGCGTCCTTCTACCCTTATTCTGCAAAAGTGCATCTATTCTGCCGGGATTCCGCCTCTCCCTGTACCCCAAATGTAAACGTACATCTATTTTCCGCCGAGAGGTACATTTTGCTCCCATCTGACGAAAATAACTGCACTTTTGCAGGATAAACCGTAAAATCGAAGGTTTGTACACCAAATAGATGCACTTTTGCATTTCGGTAGTTTTGGGAAGAGGGGAGAGTAACGTTCCCCCTACGCTCCCCTTTTTGGCCCCAAAAAAAGAAAATGACGGACATGGTCCGGCATTTCCGTTTGGTACAGGTATACTTACGGCCGCTTACTGGGGCTCCATGAGCCGTTCCACATGCTCCTCCAGCGCGAGCTTGCCCACCAGCACCTCGCAGCGGTAAATGGGCATCCCCCGGTCCACAAACTTCAGCTCATATTCCGTCGGCACCAGATCGTCGCGCAGCCCCTCCGCATGCAGGTCCAAGGTGATGTTGCGCATCCGTAAGCCCATGTCCGCGAAGGAATTCAGTGAAAATTCGAACAGCGACATGGAATCCGTTTTGAAGTGGATCTCTCCGCGGTCATTCAAAATCAGCATGTACTTGCGCAAAAATCCATGATGGGTCAATCTTCTCCTGGCATGGCGCTTCTTCGGCCAAGGATCGCTGAAATTCAGATAGATCCGCTCCAGCTCCCCCGTCTCGAAATAATCGAGCACATATTCCAGATTACATAAAGCCAGAGCCAGATTAGGGATAGACTCACTTTCGGCAAGTCCCCCATGGGCCAGCCGCGCCTTATCGGCAGCCCGCCGCAGCAGCTCGTCATACATATCCACACCGATATAATTGATATCGGGATTCCGCAGGGACTGCTCGCTGATAAACCGGCCTTTGCCCATGCCAAACTCCACATGGATGGGATTCGTGTTGCCGAAATACTCGGCCCACCGGCCCTTTAAGCTTTTTCCATCCAGCACAACAAGATCCGGCTGCCGCTCCAGCGACTCGCGGATCCCTTTTCTGCCACGCAAACGCATTCTCTTATTCCTCCAAATAGTGACGAATAGCTTATCTTCAAGAATAGTCGATCACCATTGAAAATGCAAAGCATTAAAGTCCTTCCCGGCGATTATTGCGGAGAATTGCAAAAAAGAGGAACCCTGCCTCATCCGGCGGATTCCTCTATCCGAACACCGACATCAGTATGTCAGTGGGTCAGCTCCTCATAAAGCAGAGGCATATCGCTTTCTTTCATCACTTGGCTGTCCAGGGCACTTCTGACCTTGCGGCGTGCATCAGCCAGCTGGCCGGAATTCTGATTGAACCGGAAACCGGACAGGGCCATGGCTTCCTTCACTGTCAGCTCTACCGTAATCCGCTCCTCACCTTGGGGAACCAGAACATGTGTCGTCATTCCTCATGCGCCTCCTTTGTAATTTCCAATTAAATATTGTAGAAAAAGGGACTTGGAGTTAAGGTTTGGGTGGCAAAAATCCTTTATTTTGCTCACTTTTAATATAACACATCATGTTAGGTTTTTCAAGCGGAAATCCGAAATTTCCGCGATTTATTTCCAACGGCTTCTCCCTTAGAATACCCGGTATCCGGTTTACCATTCGCTTTCGGCGCCGTCATCCACTACAATAAATAAGATGATCAAGCAAGGAGGAATACAATGAACGGCAATCAAGCAGTTCCGCCGCGCCAAACGCCCCTTTTGTGGGAGGACAAGCGGTTTCATACATGGAATTCCGAAATGAAGCGCCAATTCGGCGCCAAGGTCTTCAAGGTGATGCTGGACGCCGGCTTCACCTGCCCCAACCGGGACGGCACCATCGCCACAGGCGGCTGCACCTTCTGCAGCGCGCGGGGGTCGGGGGATTTTGCCGGGAGACGCCGGGATGATCTGGTGACCCAATTCAATACGGTGCGGGACCGCCAGCATCTGAAGTGGCCGGAAGCCCGCTATATCGGCTACTTCCAGGCCTACACCAACACGTATGCCCCGGTGGAGGAGCTGCGGGAGTATTATGAGGTGATTCTGCAGCAGCCTGGTGTCGTGGGCCTGTCCATCGCAACCCGACCGGACTGCCTGCCGCCGGATGTGCTGGATTATCTGGAGGAGCTGAACAGCAGGACCTATCTCTGGGTGGAAATGGGACTGCAGACCATTCACGAAAGCACCTCCCGGCTGATTAACCGGGCCCATGACACCGACACATACTACCGGTCCTTGGAGGAACTGCGCAAACGGGGCATCCGCACCTGCGCCCATATCATATACGGCCTGCCCGGCGAGGACCGGGATATGATGCTGGCTACCGGCGAGGCTGTGGCCCACATGGATGTCCAAGGGGTCAAGATCCATCTGCTTCATCTGCTCAAAAAAACCCCCATGGTCCGCCAGTATGAAGAAGGGCTGCTCCGTTTTCTGGAGAAGGACGAATACGTGGAGCTTGTGGTGGATACGCTGGAGCGGCTGCCGCCGGAGATGATCGTCCACCGCCTCACCGGAGATGCGCCCCGTGATCTGTTGGTAGGCCCTATGTGGAGCCTCAAAAAATGGGAGGTTCTGAACGCCTTCGACGAGGAGTTGAGACGGCGGGATACCTGGCAGGGCAAGCTTTGGACAGGAGGATAAGAAGTCATGGGATTTATATCGGTATTGAGTTTGGCCCAGGAGCTGGCCGGGCAGCGGATTGAGCCTGGGGACTGCTGTATCGACGCGACGGCGGGGAACGGGGTGGACACTCTGTTTCTGGCCAAAGCGGCAGGGTCGGGCGGTCTGGTGCACGCCTTTGACATTCAGGAAACCGCCTTGGCCAGCACGGCGGCCAGGCTTTCAGGAGAGCTGTCGGAGCGGTTTACCGGGGTGAGGCTTCATCTGGCCTCCCACGACCGGATGAAGGAGTATGTGGAGGCGGAGCATCACGGGCGGATTTCCGCGATTATGTTTAATCTGGGCTACCTTCCGGGGGCCGAGCATGCGGTCATCACCCAGCCCGGGACCACACTGGCGGCCCTGGACAGCTCCTTGGAGCTTCTGCGGCAAGGCGGGGTGCTTACGGTGGTGGTTTACTCCGGGCACCCGGGCGGCGAGGAGGAAGCCGAGGCCGTGAACAGTTGGGCGGAGGCGCTGCCGCAGCGGGAATTCCAGGTGATGTGCTACCGGTTCATGAATCAGCGGAACCATCCGCCCTATCTCATCGCCGTGGAAAAGCGCCAGTCCGCCAAATAAGCGGGGTGGCCTGGGACGGCGGGTTTTTAAGCGGACAGGCTTTACGGCATGGGGTCCGGTGATTACAATGGAAGAAAACCTTTTATACGGAAAGCGGGGAACGGTATTATGAAGCCTTATCCTTTGCAATTTCAACCTGAGTTTAAGGAACGGGTGTGGGGCGGCCGGAATCTGGAGCGCTTCGGCTACACCATGCCGGAGGGCAAAATCGGCGAAGCCTGGACCATCGGCGATCATGCCAACGGCACAACAAAAGTTATGAACGGCGAGCTGGCCGGAACAGGCCTGGACGAGGTCCGGGAGCGCTACGGCAAGGAATTCTTCGGCAAGAAGGGTTTCTCCGAGCGGACCGGGCGGTTCCCGCTTCTGATCAAGCTGCTGGACTGCGAGGATGATCTTTCTGTGCAGGTGCATCCTACCGATGAATACGAGCGTCTGCCTGCAGGCGAGCTGGGCAAAACAGAAATGTGGTATGTGCTGGACGCCAAACCGGGTGCCAAGATCATCTACGGCCTGAAGGCCGGGCAAACCCGGGAGTCGGTCACTGCCGCCATCGAGGAAGGGCGGATTATGGACACCCTGCACGAGGTGCCGGTAGCTGCCGGGGATACCTTCTATATTCCGGCAGGGACCGTCCATGCCTTGTGCTCCGGGGTGCTGGTGGCCGAAATCCAACAGAACTCCGACACCACTTACCGGCTCTACGACTACAACCGTCCGGGTCTGGACGGCCAACCCCGGGAGCTGCACGTGGAGGATTCCCTCAATGTCATCGCCTACGACAATGCCGGGGCAGCCCGGATGACCACAGATCTGCCGGAGTCCCATACCTGGCTGAATATCGCCCGCTCCCCGTACTTCGTGGTAGAAAAGGGCAAGGTGGACGGCACCTGGCCGCTGTCCTCCCCGGGAGACAGCTTCGTCATCCACATCATCTGCGACGGAGCCGGCACGCTGCGCTGGGCTGACGGCGAGCTGCAGGCGAAGCCGGGCGACTGCTTCCTGATCCCCGCGTCCCTGGGGGATTATGCCTTCAGCGGCCAGCTGACCATGCTCCGCAGCCTGGTGCCCTAAGGGCGCAGCAAAACCCGCCTCTCTTCTATGGGAGAGGCGGGTTTTTGTTTGGGCCCGCCGGGCGGCGGCAGGCCAGCGGGGCGGCGCAGGGACGCGGAGGCGGGTTGTGCGTCGGCACGCCGGCGGCGGTACCGCCGATACTCTGCGTCACACCGCCCACACTCCTCCGCGGCTTCCTATGTAAGCGTCAACAATTGATCACTATCCGGCGAAAACGCTGAAAAAGGAGGAAATAGCATACCTAAAATGTATGCTATCCCTCCATATCACCGCATATTAGCCCCTCAATTGAGCAATAGTGATCATTTTATATATCTTATTTGCCTCAAAAACGGCAATCAGAGCAAATAGTGATCATTTTATATATCTTATTTGCTCCCCAAACCCAAACTGCCGCCCTTCACCAGCCGTCCGAGCGGCGCCGAATAATACCGGGCCCCTGCCCCGTCGCCGCCTCCGCTGCCTTCGCCACCGTACAGCACCAGCAGCAGCGTCTCCTCCGGCACCAGCTCCCCGCTGGCCTCATAAACGGAGAGGTCAAACGGCAGCACCTCCACCACCGCCCACTTGTGCAGCTCCCGCTCGTTCCATTCCGTCCCGGCCAGCTCCGGGGACAACAGCTCCGGCTCCCGGGCAACCAGCCGCAGAAGCTCCGCCTGGCCGTTTTTGCCCAGGGTGAAGTCCCACCAGATCTTCCGGGGTTTGAACTTGTGGTTCAGGAAATAATCCAGCTTCATCAGCCCCAGCGCCGTCTCATAACCGGCAATCCCCCGCTCCTCAAGAAACGACTGGAGCCGGCTGAACAGATCCTCCAACTGATGGCCAATCCGCGACCAGCCCCGCTTTTCCCAATAGTCCCCGAACTCCTGGAAGAAGTCGAAGGCCGATGGAAACTCGTGGCGGATCAGATATTCCGCCGTACGGTCCAGCCGGTGGGCGTTCCAGTATTTCTCCAGCACATCCTCCACCCGCTTGATGCGGATCACATCATCGAAGGACAGCACATCATTGCACAGCATTTCGTACGGCGCATCCTCCATAAACACATAGCCGTATTTCGCTGCATCCCGGCGCAGGCCTGTCCCCCGCAGGAGCTTCAGGAAACCCAGCTGCAGCTCCTCCGGACGCAGGGCGAACACATCGTTGAAGGTTTTGCGGAAGGAGGCATAGTCCTCTCCCGGCAGTCCCGCAATCAGGTCCAGATGCTGGTCAATGGCGGCAATCTCCTTCACCTTGTTCACCGTCCGCGCCAGCTTCTCGAAATTCTGCCGCCGCTCCACCAGCCGGTTGGCCTCCTCATTGGTGGATTGCACTCCCACCTCGAAGCGGAACAGCCCCTTGGGCGCATTTCCCGCCAGGAAATCCAGCACCTCCGGCCGCATAATATCCGCCGTAATTTCGAACTGGAAGGTGCAGCCGCCGTGGTTTTTGATCAGATGGCCGAAGATATCCATGGCATAGTCCCGCTTGATGTTGAAGGTCCGGTCCACGAACTTCACCAGCTTGGCCCCGGAATCCACCAGGTATTCCAGGTCCCGTTTCGTCCGGTCCAGATCGAAGTACCGCACCCCCACCTCCGCGCTGGACAGACAGAACTGGCAGTTGAAGGGACAGCCCCGGCTCGTTTCAAAATAGACCACCCGGTTGGGCAGCGCAGGCACATCCTCCGCAAAACGGTGCGGCGTGGGAATCGTATCCAGCACCAGCTTCTGCCTGGGCGGGTTCACCACAAGCTTCTCCCCTTGGCGGTAAGCGGCCCCCAAAACCTCTTGCCACCGCTTCTCCCCGCGGATCTCCGTCAACAGGTGGTGGAAGGTCTCCTCCCCCTCGCCCATCACAATAAAATCCGCCTGCGGAATGCGCCGGAGCCAATATTCCGTATCATAAGACACCTCCGGCCCTCCCAGCACAATGATCAGCTCAGGCTTCAGCTGCTTCAGCGCGGCAATGATCTTAATCGTCTCTTCAATGTTCCAAATATAGCAGGAAAAGCCCAGCACCTCGGGGCTTTTCAGATACAGGTCGGTCAACACCTGCATCACCGGGTCCTTGATGGTATATTCGGCAATTTCAATATGAAACTCCCGGCCGCTGTAGGCCTTCAGATAGCGCAGAGCCAGGGAGGTGTGGATGTACTTGGCGTTCAGGGCGGCGAGAACCACCTTCATGGGAATCAAGCCTCTATTCGTATAAGATGCTTCTATCATACATAGAGACCGCCACCAAAAGCAAAGTCCATCCCGCTAACTTTTCACCCGATTGACAGAAACCCTCAAAAAAAGTAAAATAAACACAGTAAACTAATCGGATTTATAATAGAATTCAGGAGGTCGCTATGGAACGAATTGCGGAATGCCTGACGGACCTGATCGGAAACACCCCGCTTCTGAAGCTGGGAAAATATGCGGAAAGCCGCGGCCTTTCGGATACCCGGCTCCTGGCGAAGCTGGAATACTTCAATCCCGCGGGCAGCGTCAAGGACCGGATCGGCTATGCCATGATCCAGGATGCGGAGAATCGGGGGGTGCTGCACCCCGGCGGCACCATTATCGAACCCACCAGCGGCAATACCGGCATCGCGCTGGCCTTCGTCGCCGCAGCCAAGGGCTATCGGCTGATTCTGACCATGCCGGAGACCATGAGCGTGGAGCGGCAGAACCTGCTCCAGGCCTTGGGGGCGGAGCTGGTGCTGACCCCGGGTGCGGAGAGTATGGGCGGGGCCATCCGCCGGGCCAAGGATCTGGCGGATGCCATCCCCGGCTCGGTGATCCTCCAGCAATTCGACAATCCGGCCAATCCGGAGGCCCACCGCAGCACCACGGCAGAGGAGATTTGGGCAGACACGGACGGCAAGGTGGATATTTTTGTGGCGGGGGTAGGCTCAGGCGGAACCATCACCGGAGTAGGCGAAACGCTGAAAAAGAAAAATCCCGCCATCCGCATCATTGCCGTGGAGCCCCAGGACTCTCCCGTTCTGTCAGGCGGGCGGCCAGGCCCCAACCGGATTCAGGGCATCGGGGCAGGCTTTATCCCCAAGGTGCTGAACCGGAGCGTCTACGACGAAATTATCGCCGTCAAGTCCGTGGACGCCTACGAAACCACACGGGAGCTGGGCCGGCGCGAGGGTCTCTTGGTGGGGATTTCCTCAGGGGCCGCGGTATGGGCGGCTGCTGTTGTGGCAGCCCGTCCGGAATCTAGAGGGAAGACCATCGTTGCCCTGCTGCCCGACTCCGGCGAACGGTATCTGTCTGTCCCCGGTTTGTTCGATTAGATCGGATTTGCAAACCCGCCCTCATCCGAAAAAAGGCTGTCCTCCGGTACGAAAATCCTGACAGACAACAGGATTTCTACCGATGGACAGCCTTTTTTGGCGCCAAAATGTTGTGTACACAAGCTCCGGCAGGATAACCGCGGTGTATACATGCTCCGGTCAATAGGTCGCGTGTCTGCCCCAATCCGAGCAGTCCTCCTCCGCCACTCCGCGCAGGGACAGCTCCATTTGCTCCCGCGCCCGGGCCATTTCCATCAGCTCTCCGAAGGGATCGGTAAAATCCTGCTTTAGACGGGAATGGTCCTCCACCAGCTTGGTCATGCGGTACAATAACATGGCATTCGCCTCCTTTAAGGCATGATTTGGTCTTCAACCCGTTTCCATGGTACACTGCAAACATCAACGGATGATGAACACTTATGCCGTATATGGTAAAATGCCCATACGAAGTCTGTTTTATACATTTCGGCGCCATCAGAATTCGAGCATTTTTATAGAAAATGAGGGATTGTCTTGAGCAAGTCCAATGAAACGGTCTTCACCGCCACGGAGCAAGAAGAATTGCTCCCCTTCCTGATCCGCAGCATGCCGGGCAAAGGAAGAAACCATGTGAAATCCATACTCGCCAGAGGCCAGGTCTATGTAGGGGGCAAACGTACCACCAAGCACAACCATCCGCTTGTGCCTGGGCAGAAGGTTACGGTTTCCTGGACCAAATCCTTCGAGGAGGAGATTCTCCAGGGTGTTTCCATCCTGTTTGAGGACGACCATCTCCTGGTCGTGGAAAAAGAAGCGGGACTTCTCTCCATCGCCTCCGAAAAGGAGCAGCAGCTTACCGCCTATGCCATGCTGACGGATTATGTCCGGCGCACCAATCCGCGCAACCGGATTTTTGTGGTCCACCGGCTGGACCGGGATACCTCCGGGGTGATGATCTTCGCCAAAACCGAGAAGGCCAAGGAAACCCTGCAAGCCAACTGGCAGGACGCCGTGGAGGCGCGGATTTATGTGGCGCTGGTGGAGGGCAAGGTGCGGCAGCCCGAAGGGGTCATTACCTCCTGGCTCAAGGAGAGCAAAACCCTGAAGATGTACTCCAGCCCCCATCCCAACGACGGCCAAAAGGCGGTAACCCGCTATAAGCTGCTTCAGCAGAATGCGGAATACAGCCTCCTGGAGCTGGAGCTGGAGACCGGACGGAAGAACCAGATCCGCGTTCATATGGAGGATCTGGGCCACCCCATTGCCGGGGACAAGAAGTATGGCTCCCGCCAAAATCCTCTGGGACGCCTGGGCCTGCATGCCCAGTCCATCGCCTTCACCCACCCGATAACGGGAGAGGCCATGCGTTTTGCAACCAAGGTGCCCAAGGCCTTCTACAAACGCTCGGAGCAGGTATAGCAGGATGACAAAAAAGGACCGGCAGGGATGGGCCTCCATCCTCCGGTCCTTCACTTTTGCCTGCGGTGGTTTATTCCTCCGGCTTGTCTTCCTTCTCGATGTATTCGCCCCGGGCCTTGCGCTCCTCCAGGTCCTTCGCCATTAAATCCTGATAATCCGTGGTGATGTGATACGCCGTCACCTGGTCGCGGGTCACCTCGAACACTTCGTTATAATCCCAGGAGCCTTCCTCCGAACGGGACCGGCCGCGCAGCGCATACCGCTGTTGGCCGATGACAATAAACCGCTCCTCGTCGTAATACCCCTCATCATGGACGCCCAGCTTCATATCCAGCCATTCCTTGGGAAAGGTCACCTTGCGCCCTAATTTAAACATCGTATCCATCTGTCCGTTGCCTCCTTGTGTTACGCCTGCGGCTTGCGCAGCTTGCCCAGCTCAGAGACGATGGCGTCAATCTCGCTTACGCTGAACCGCTCCTTGCCGGAAACCAGCTCGTAGATATCCTGCAGATCCTCATATTTGCTTTCGTCAAAAAACTCCGGCCGGATGGCCGCGCCGCTGGCTACCCGCAGCTTGGTTTTGATAGCCTCAATCATATGGGCAATGGATTCCTCAGTATTGCGGGACACGTCCATGGTCTACCGTCCTTTGCGATTTTTTCGGGATTGTTTTATTTATTGTATCATGCCTGTGTGCAAAAAACACCGGAAGAGGCTATTCCGCTCTCCCGGTGCTTGTTTGAGATCCCTATAGTGTATATCTGTCCCTCGGCAAATATGCCGCAAGGGAATTGCGCCGGTTTTCTTACCGGACGGCCAGCTCCTGCCTGATCTCCTCGTCACTAAGGAAACAGGCCGGATCATCCGCCCACAGGTCTCCGTGCACGGCCAAGGAGCGGGAACGGAAGTTGCCGTTGCAGATGTCCAGATACCGGCAGCTGCCGCAGCGCCCGGAAAGCAGTGGCTTCCGGTCCCGCAGCCCTGTCAGCACCGGGTGGGAGCCAAACCAGATATCCCGGAAGGCCTCCTGCTTCACATTCCCGAAGGTTACATCCGGCGTAAACTGGTCGGGATGGACATTGCCTTGGTGGTCGATGTTGCAGATGGCGATGCCTGTCCGGTTGCCGCCGTTCATCCGAAGCTTGCGCAGAATGTCCGCAGCACGCTCCTCATTCAGCTCCAGCGCCTTCATATACAGGTACACCGCATCGGCGTGGTTATCGACGGTCAGAAGCTCCTTTTGCAGGCCGCGGCGGTTGAAATCCCGGGCCTTCTCGAAGATATAATCCAGCGCAGCCCGGGTCTCCTCGTGGGAGATATCGTCGGAGAGTGAACCCCGGCCGGTATATACCATGTGGTAGAAGCAGGCCCGCTGGATACCCTCCTTCTCCATCAGCTCGAAGATCAGCGGCAGCTGGGCGATGTTGTGTCGGTTCATGGTGAAGCGGAGGCCCACCTTTTGGCCCTGGCTGATGCAATTGCGCACCCCCCGCATGGCCAGCTCGAAGGCTCCGGTCCGGTTGCGGAAATAATCGTGGACCTCACCGATGCCATCCAGACTGATGCCCACATACCCCACACCCAGCTCCTTGATCCGGCGGGCAGCGGTTTCATCAATCAAGGTGCCGTTGGTGGAAAAGGTAATGCGGATCCCCTTGCCGATGGCATATTCCGCCAGCTGAAAAATATCCGGCCGCGCCAACGGCTCCCCGCCGGAAAACAGAATGACGGGAACCTTCATCTCCGCCATCTGGTCGATTAGCTGAAGCGCTTCTTGGGTATCCAGCTCGCCCTCGTACTTTTTATTCTCGGAATTGGCATAACAATGCATACACTTCAAGTTGCAGGAACGGGTTACGCTCCACACGACAACAGGGCCCGCTCCCGAATGGGTGCCCGTCCTGTGCCCTCGCGCCCCCTCCGAATACCGGAGCTGGTCGCCGTAGGATTCCACGTCCGCAAGGAGATGTGATACGGCTAACATGGCTGTCTCCCCTTTCATTCATCCTACTTGTGTTCCCTTTATGGGTCCAAACTATGCCGATGGCAATATTGTCTAAATTGTAAACGAATCACCCGGACAAACTCTGTGATTATTATCATAATAGAATGATTTCGGATTTGATATGGTAAGACTGGTAAAGGATGTTTATGCAACATTAACCAAGGGGGATAACGGGTATGATGCCTGTAGATTTCAACCGTAATCCATTTATTGTTGTGTGGGAAATAACCCGGGCCTGCGCCCTTCATTGTGTCCACTGCCGGGCGGAAGCACAGCACCGCCGCCATCCGGATGAGCTGTCCACCGAGGAGGGCAAACGTCTGCTGGACGAAATTCAGAGCATGGATTCGCCGATCTTCGTATTTACCGGGGGCGATCCCCTGATCCGGGAGGACTTGTTCGAGCTGGCCGCCTACGGCAAAAGCATCGGGCTGCGGGTGTCCATGACCCCCAGCGCCACCCCACGGGTAACCATCGACTCCATGAAGAAGGCGGCGGAGATCGGACTGGACCGCTGGGCCTTCAGTCTGGACGGCTCCAACGCCGCCATCCATGACCGGTTCCGGGGCACCTCCGGCTCCTTCGACCTGACCATGCGCTCGCTCGCGTATCTGCGGGAACTGGGTATGCCTCTGCAGATCAATACGACCGTTTGTGTACATAACAAGCATGACCTGCCCCATATCGCCAATCTGCTGACGGAGATGGGTGTGGTCATGTGGAGCGTGTTCTTCCTGGTGCCCACGGGCAGAGGCAAGGATGACGACATGATCTCGCCTGAGGAGGGCGAGGAGATTCTCCATTGGCTGGCGGAGCTGGGCGAACGGGTGCCCTTCGGCGTCAAAACCACCGCCGCTCCGTTCTACCGCCGGGTCCTGGACCAGCGGGCCAAGGCGGCAGGCCAAGCGCCCGGCGAGGTGGCCGGGCGGATGCTGGGGGTGCCTGAGCTGGCCACCACCACCGGCAAACATCCCTTTGCTGCGGCAGCGGGGCATCCCGGCGGAGCGGGCAGCCACGGCGCTGCTTCGGGCGGGCATCCGCACAGCATGGGCGGCCATCCGGGCCGCAGCAGCAGCCCCTTCGGAGCCGGCGACGGCAAAGCCGCTATGCGCGCGCCCCGTGGCGTCACCGACGGCAGCGGCTTCGTCTTCATCTCCCATACAGGGGAGATTTCGCCCAGCGGCTTTCTCCCTCTCGTCTGCGGCAATGTGCGGGAGGAGAAGCTGTCCGATGTGTACCGGACCCATCCGGTTTTCACCTCCATCCGCTCGCCGGAGCTGTATACGGGTAAATGCGGCGTCTGCGACTACAGCCGCATGTGCGGCGGCTCCCGGGCGCGGGCCTACACCGCCACCGGCGATTATATGGGCAGCGATCCCGCTTGCGCCTACATCCCGCCGGCCTGGCGGGAGCTGGTGCAGCAGTAGCCGAGACAACAGGCAGGGTGAGGCAGATTGCGGAACCACCCGCCCTGCGCTAACGGAACTCAGAAGCCCTTACAAGCCGTTTTGCCCCCGTTTCCGATTCTTACGGAACTCAGCGACCCTTAGGGACCCAAATCGGCGCATTACTCGCTCGAGAACCTTTCTAAGAGGTGCTGAGTTCCGTTACATTCGCCACCAACCACTAATTGAGCTCTAAGAGTCGCTGAGTTCCGTTACGCCCAGCCCCTTCCACAAACAAAACAAGCGCCCTGCGTGAATCCTACGCGAGGCGCCGTTTTGTTTACCCGGTATGCACAGAAACGGAAAAATGTCTTTCACAGAGCAACACTACAACGTTTAAACCCGTTAAATCGCTAAAGCAGGGAGACGCGCCAATACGTTTATCCAGCAGATATGTTCCGGCACAGGAATTCCACATGCTCCATTGCCAGACTCTCTACTTCCTCGTACGACTGGTAATAATGAATGCTGTAGGAAATAAACCCGTGCAGCGACATAAACAGGATCCAGGGCATGGAATACAGCTGGCCCGGAGTCAGCTCGCCGTTGGCGAATACACCTCTCACCACCGTGGCGAACATCTCCATACATTGGGCCTGCTTGGTCCGCGAATACTTCCGCAGCTCCCCGTCCCGGACGGAGAACATGATTTCGTAATGATGCGGGTTCGCCATGCCGAAACGGACAAATTCCAGCATAATTTCCTTCAGGCTCTCGACGCCGCAGGTCTCGGCCCGGTCCAGCATTTCCTTCTGGCGGGACAGCAGGTAGTTGAAGTCCTCCACTACCAGCGCATAGAAGAGCTCGGCTTTATCCCGGAAATGGTAATATAACGCGCCATGGCTGTAACCAAGGGCTTTGGCAATACTGCGCATGGTCAGCGTGTCATACCCCCTGGTTACAAACAGCACCCGGGCCTCCTCTAAAATCCTGTCTCTGCTCAATTCCTGATCCACTATTCTTCTTGCACACATGCTCTCTCCACCTGCTTTCTTCTCGATCTTCTATGTTTTTATATATCTTGATGATCGATGTAAGACGCCTCACCCTTCCGGATCTCCGCCTGACCCTGGGTCAAATCCGTCATCCACAAAACGAAGGATTCCGCCTCCTCCGAAAGCGGCCTGCACATGAGGGTTACCTTATCGGTAAACTGGGTTTCCCCCAATAGCGTACCGCGGTTGCGGAGCTCGTTCTCCACCTTGCCCAGCCAGGTATAATCAATGGATACGAAAATATCCTGATGCAGCTTCTTGGTGACAGGTCCCGCAGCGGCGATACCCTCCACCGCTCCGTCCGTATACGCCCGGATCAGTCCGCCTGCGCCCAGCAGGATTCCTCCAAAATACCGGGTCACCACTACGACCACATTCTTCAGCCCCTGCTGCCGGATAACCTCCAGGATGGGCTTGCCTGCCGTACCGCTGGGTTCGCCGTCGTCAGAAGCCTTCTGAATCTGGTCCCGCTCCCCCACCATATAAGC
>JAEWAA010000615.1 GCA_023391955.1 Bacillota bacterium
GCTTATATCCTTCATTTTGAATCTCCAGCTCCTGAAGATTCGACTGGTCTACGAGGCGGATCAATTCCTTGATTTCGCTTAATTTGAACATGCGCCGTACCCACTCCTAAGCGTTTATTGGCCGGCATAAACCGGCATGGACAAGCATCTGCCGCAGCTATTCGCACATGGCGGTTCGCGGCATTGGTTCATGCAGGTGCCACAAGGAAACGGAAATGAAACAAGCGTGCGACGAAAGTAATTATAACACACTCGTCCGCCACTACAAGACTGTTTTATAACCTAGTCCTAGAATCCCGTCACGATTGTGGAAGAACCGACAAATGTCCTGTCTATCAGCTAAGGGTGGCGCAAACGGTAATGCCCAGGGAGAGCCTGTAACGGCCCTCCCTGCAGCATGGCAGCTTACTTCAGGTACTGCACGGAAACGGATTCCTTGGAAACACCCAGTTCCTTGATCATCAGGTCGATAATGCTTTGTGCCTGCTTGGCATCCAGCTTGTTGGCCACCTGGACCACAGCCTTGTATTTTTCCCCTTCGTCCAATACGATGGCGTTGCTGTAGGTTTGGCCCAGGATATCCTCCAGGCTTTCCACCTTGGCCTGCATGGTTTGAACCCGGTCAAAGTCATCGCTGGCTTTGGCGATTTCATCTGCGGATTTTTTGGTGTCGGAGATGATGTTGGCCAGATTCTCCACCTTTTTGCCAAGATCCTCATTGCGCTTGATAACCAAGTTGGCAAAATAATCGGAGCCGGATACGGCCTTGCTGGCCACCTTCTCCAGAACCTTGGCGTCGCTGGTTTCCGTTTTGGTGACGGTTTGGGCCTTGTCAGTGGTTTGATCCTTGCTGGTGGTTTGCGCCTTATCGGTGGTTTGGGCTTTGCTGGTGGTTTGGGCCTTGTCAGTGGTTACGCCGCCAACCGCTTTATCTGCCGCTTCTGGAGTTTTCTCTTCTGTGGTGACCTTGATTTCCTGCTGGGCCGTCTTCTCCGTAACGGAGTTCAATTTGTCCACGTCCTCGGTAAACAGATAGTACGCCGACAGCACCACCATCAGACTCAGCATGGACACCAGCCAAATTGTTTGTCTTTTCGTATTCATATGTTGCATCCTCCTTGGTTTTTGGTTTCTTCTATGTCATCCCCTAGCGCAGACGCCGTCCTATAAACGCCGCTACTGCTTGCGGGGTACTACGGAAATCCGGTGGGCCGGCACCTCCAGGCCCCTTTCCACCGCTTCGGTAATCAGCCTCTTGACGGTGGCGTTCTCCGCCCCCTTGGCTACGATGACCACACCTCTGATTTTGGGCTTGGTGGTTTTCACCACCAGAGGGTTGTTCCCCCCCGATTGGTTCATAATGACGGCGTCCGCCGAACGGCTGGTTTCGGAGATAAACCGGGTTTCGCCGTTGGCCCCTTTTTCATTGGTGGACTGTTGGGTTTCCTTGGTATTTTTCTCCACCTGGAGCTCCTCGGTGGAATCGATGGTCACCATCACCTCCACCTCGCCCACCCCCGCGATTTTCGTCAGAATATCCCGCAGCTTGGCTTCATAAGCCTGCTCGTAATCCCGGAAGCTGGTTTCCATCCGGGCGCCTGACCCGAAGGCTGGTTTGCTTTCGTCTGGAGGGGCGCTTCCCGACTGGATGGGAAGGACCTCCTTGATGTGGAAGGATGAAAAGGAGTTGAGAATCATCAGCGCAATGCCCGCCAAGCCGATGAGCAGGAGCCAGCGGAAGGTTTTCACCCGTTTGCCGCCTCCGGGTCCGCCGGACAGCATATCCTCCAGTTTTTTAAGCCAAGATGCCATTGTTGTTCACCTCCTGAAAAGGTCAAAACTGAATGTGTATGCTAGCCCTACGTCCCGGTGAAGGTAACTGCCAGCCGCTCCCGCGGCACCTGCCATTCCTTCTCCATATAGCTGACGCACCGGGCCCGGGCTTCATTCGCTTCGGCGGTTCCTTCCGCTCCGGACTTGGGGGAGGGGGACTGGACTCCCGCCGCATGGTCCATGGAAACCGTTACAGGTTTCACAGCTTCCACGGTAACCGGCTTCACCTTGCTTTTATCCTCCGCTTCCGGCGAAGGACTTTCTTCTTTATGTGATAGGACCACACGGACCGAGCCGATAACCGGCGATCCTGTTTTATCCATTTCCAGGGTAACCGCAAGCTCCCGGGCCTGAATTCCCGTAGAGCGGGCAAGTCCCGCTTTCATCTCCTGGCCAAGCTTCTCCTCCGCCAGCCGCTTTGCTTCCTTGGCCTGCTCCGACTTCAGCTTCTCGGCATCCTCCAGCACCGCCGCCAGCGGAGCCAGTACCGGTTTAGCCTTGTCGGGCATCCCTGACCGGCCGTTCTCGAATCCGGCTGTTTGAGCCTCGGCCAGCACCTGCTCCGCATCCCATTGCCGGGTGAACAGCTCGAACACCGGCGTCAGGAGGGTCAGCAGCAGGAACAGGCTGACTACCACCCGGACATAACGCTGCATGGCTTGGGACGGCAGCAGGAGCTCCGCAAAAGACGCCAGCAGAATAATCAGGATAACCTGGGTCAGCCATTCGCGAATCCAGGCAATCATAGGCAGGCCTCCTTGTTAACGGACCATCACGGACACGTTGCTGGCTGCAATCAGAATGGTGATGGCCAGGAAGAACAGAAATCCTACCGCCGCCAAGGCGGCGAATACATACACCAGACTTTTGCCGATGGTGGACAGGGTTTTGACAATCGGACTGTCGCCCAAAGGCTGGAGCACGGCGGCCGATACATGATAGATCACCGCCATGGTCAAAATTTTGATAGCGGGGAACGCGCACATGCTGACCAGAATGACGACTCCCGCCAGCCCAATGGCGTTCTTCACCAGAAGGGACGCCCCGATAACCGTATCGGAGGCATCGGAGAACATTTTTCCAACAACTGGAACAAAATTACTGGTAATATACTTGGCTGTCCGGATGCCTACCCCGTCGGCCACAGACCCGGAGATGCCCCGCACCGACAGCACACCCAGGAAGATGGTGGACATGACGCCCAGCACCACCACACCGCCTTTTTGCAGCAGCTTGGCCAATTGGGTAACCTTGTACTTCTCCGACAGGGAACTGGCAATATGCAGCACCACCGAGAAGAACAGGAGCGGAAACACCACGTAGTAGATAACCGAACCCATAGTATTGATCATGAACACAATCAGGGGATGCATCATGGTCACCGAGGTGACATTCCCCATAGAGGCCATCAGTGTGAGCAAAAGCGGAATGATGGCGATCATAAAGTTGATCATGGAGCCGATTGCCGTTTTGGCATATTCGATAGCGATATTGAAGCTGTTAATGGCGATGACAATCAGCACCATGTAACAGATGGCATAGCCGATTTTGCTGACCGACTGGCGCTCGAAGGCGCTCTGCAGGGATTCCAGGATCATGCTGAACACCGTCAGGATAACGATGCTGGCCAACAGCCGGCCGTTCTGCAGCACCTCGTGGAAGAAGAACTTCAGGATGGCGCTGAGTATGCTCTTGAAGCTGAAGGCTTGGTTGCCCGATGCCACCAGATCCTTAAACTTCGGGGTTTCCCCGGAGGGAAAATACGACCCGTACTCCTTCATCATCTGCGACCAGTATTGCTCCACCTGGCCGGTTGGCAGCCTCTCCGCCTGATCCGTAATGATGGCATCGGCCGGATTTCCGCCTGCGCTTGCGTGAGCCGGGAGTGGCAAGAGCAGGAATAGCGCGAAGCAAACCGCAAGGAAGACGATGCGTTTCATAGGTACAACTCCCAACATAGGGCCGTAAAATGTGGTACGAAACCCGCATCAGGCGGGCATGAGCTTGAGCACTGTATCGATGATGACGGAAACGATGGGAATCGCCATGACCATAATCAGGATTTTGCCGGTCAGCTCAATCTTGGAGGCGATGGAATCCTGGCCCGCATCCCGGACAATTTGGGCGCCGAATTCGGCAATGTAGGCCACCCCGATGATTTTCAGGATGGTAGTAAAAAACACATGGTTGACGCCGGAGCGGTCGGCCAGCTGCTCCAGCACCCGGATGACGGCTGAAATCTTCCCCAAGAGAAACAAGAAGATGACAATGCCGGTTACGGTGACCAGAAGAAAAGCGAAGATGGGCTTCTGCTCCTTGAGGATCAGCGCCAGCACCGTAACCGCCAATCCCAATGAAACGATCTGTATTATTTCCACGGGCCCTCACCTACTGGAAAAGGAAGATGGTTTTGATTTCCTGGAACAGCTCGGAGAGCATGCCGACAACCATAAACAGCACCACCACGAAGCCGATCAGCGTCACCCAGTGCGCCATGTCTTCCTTGCCCATCTGCTTCAGCACCGTATGGATCATGGCGATGACAATACCGATGCCGGCGATTTGAAAGATTGCGTTCACATCCACATTCATGGCTGGCCTCCCGTTCAAGCTAAGCTTCCGAGCTTTCAATACATCAATATGACGATCAGGACGCCGGAGAGCAGCCCCAGGCTTCTCCACATCTTGCCGTACCGTCTGTTCTCCTCCGCAGCCTCCGCTTCCTCCGCCGTCAGGAGATTGACCGTCATCCGCAAATGCTTGGCCTGGTCGGATCTGTCGCTTTTGCCGAGAACCGCCCCCAGCTGCAGCACCGCGTCCCGCTCCGGCCGCTTCATGGCCGTCCTGGACCAGCACTCCTCCACCGCAAGCCGCCAGCTTTCCTGCACGGTTGCCGTTTCCTTCTCCTCCAGCGCTTCCGCAGACCGGCGGAACAGATGGGCCACGGGACCGGCAAGGCTGTCCGCCACCTGACGCAGAGCCTGGGATAGCGGGGTGAAGCTGTAGGTGATCTCCGTTTCAAGCCGCTGGAGCCCCTGCATCACCTGACGGATCTGCCGGGTCCGTGTAGACAGCTGGAGTGCCTGGTAAAAGCCCAGCATGGTTCCCGCGAAAATAACGCACATAGCGCCTGCCAGCTTCAGCATCCCTACATTCCTCCCCCTGCGGGATGTCCCGTTCCGGTCAGGCTTTCCACCCGGACGGAAGCGCCCCTGCCCTGCAGAATGACCAGCCTCTTGAACACGCCCGAGGCGGTAAGCTCCCGGAGCACCGGCCTGGACAGCACATCCTCCCGGCCTGCTCCGTGGGCGGTGGCAATCACCCGGATTCCCGCATGGACAGCCTCGTGTACGGCTACCGCATCCTCAGGCCTGCCGATTTCGTCCACCACCAGCACCTCCGGAGACAAGGAGCGGATCAGCATCATCATCCCCTCCGCCTTCGGGCAGCCGTCCAGCACATCCGTCCGGGGCCCCAGTCTGAACCGGGGCACTCCCCGGACACAGGCTGCGATTTCCGAACGTTCGTCCACAACGCCTACCTTCCGCCCTCCGCCATAGCCGGAGTCGGGCCATTCCCCCTCGCTGATGAGCCGGGCCAGATCGCGGATCATGGTGGTTTTCCCATGACCGGGAGGCGAGATCACCAGCGTATGATGGACCGTCCGTCCTGCCGCATCCAGAATGGAGGGCAGCACAGCCCGTCCGCAGCCCGGCACCTCCCGGGCGATCCGGATGTTAAAGCCGCTGACATCCCGGATCATTCGTACCCGGCCGTCCTCCAGCACAGTTCTGCCGGCCAGACCAACCCGATGCCCGCCCTCTACGGTAATGAAGCCCCGTTTGAGCTCCTCCTCGAAGGAGTACAGGGAGTGCCGGGTCAGCCGCTCCAGAAGCTGGGCGCAATCCTCACGGCTGACCGTGTGCGCCGCTCCCGGCTCCCGGCCGACGGAGCCGTCCGGGCCGACAAATCCGTACTGGCCGCCGTAGATGACCTCCAGCGGCCTTCCCTCCCGGATGCGGATCTCCTCGATCCGGGCTTGTACGCTGCCGGGCAGCCCCGCCGCCGCCTGGGCAAGCTCCGAGGGCAAAAGCGGCAGCACCGACTCGGCAAACAGCCTTTGCGGCGCTTCGGAAGGCTGGACAATCTTGTTGTCTATCACATCTATATGCTTGACCCTCATAAATATGACTCCCCGTTACTTTTTTAGAATGCCGAAAAAGATGCAGGATACCCCTAGCATTACCCAGAACAGCTTGCCGAAGGAGAGCTTGTCTGCCATTCCCACCAGACCGATGGTGGTAGTGGCCAAAAGGATCAACGGGCCGACCATAGCCAGGCCGGAGTTGATCAGAAGCGCTTTTTCCACCTGCATAAACCGGAGCATCATCACGGCGGCAATGAGCTCGATGCTGCCGGAGAGCACCCGCAGGCCCGCCATACCCATCACAAATTTATCCAGCATTTTTTGTAATCCCTCCTCGTACGATTGCCGCAGCCATTGCTAGATTGTGAGAGTCATCGAAGGACAAGGCCGGCTTCTCTTAACCTTATGCAGCTTAAGGCCCCGAAATAACTTGGTCCACGCCGTTACGGCCGGATAAGTTATGAAGGCTTCGAAATCGGCACAGCCGATTTGAAGGCATATGTGAAATAACCGGGGCCATGCCATTTTTCGCACTCCCCTCCTGCCGCCGCATATGATGGTCTATATGCCTACACTGTTTCTCGAGGAGCTGTCATCAATGGAAGTCACATCTCAACCGTTCTGGCAACAGGAGCTGGTGAATCCCACCGGCAAACGCCAGAGCAAACCCCGGACCAGCGGCATTACTATGGTCATCGACAAGGGTCTGGGCACCCATGCCTTCGCCGACCTGCTGGAAACGGCGGAGGCGCATATCGATCTGATCAAGCTGGGCTTCGGTACCGCCGCCCTGTATCCGGAGGAGGTTCTGGCCAAAAAAATCCGCCTGGCGGCATTGTCCGGCGTTCCCGTGATGCCCGGCGGAACCTTCCTGGAAGCAGCGGTTGCGACCGGGCTGGAGGACCGTTTTATGGAGCAGATCGCCGGTTTAGGCTTCACCGCTGTGGAGGTTTCCGACGGAACCATTCAATTGGACCGCGCACTCCGCACCAGACTGATCCGGGAGGGCTGCCGCCTGGGGCTTTCGGTGTACACGGAATACGGCAAAAAATGCTGGGGCTCGCGGATTGAAACGGATGAGCTGATTGAGACTGTTTTATCCGACCTGGAGGCCGGTGCGGAGCTGGTAACAGTAGAAGCGCGAGAATCGGGCATGGGAGTGGGAATCTTCGACGAGTCGGGCCAATGCCGGGACGACGAGGTTCAGGCGGTGCTGGAGGGAATACCCAGCCCGCATCTGCTTTTATGGGAGGCGCCTCAGAAAAACCAGCAGGTGCGGCTGATGGAGCTTTTGGGACCGGAAGTGAATTTGGGGAATATCGCTCCCCAGGACGTGATCTCTCTGGAGGCGCTGAGGCGGGGTCTGCGGTCAGACAGCTTCTTCCTGCGGGGAAAATGAGAGGCGCCATGCGGATGCGGATCGAAACATTGGCCCACGCCGGGGAAGCGGCGGAAACGGATTTCAGCGGCAAATCGGTTCTCATTATAGATGTGTTCCGGGCAACAAGCTGCATCGTCACAGGTTTAGCCTGCGGCTGCGCCGGTTTTTTGCCGGTTCTGACTTTGGAGGAGGCAAAGGCGGCCGCCGGCTCCGGTGATCTCCTGGCTGGAGAGCGCAAGGGGAAACGTCCTGCCGGCTTCCAGTTAGGAAACTCCCCCATGGATTACCTGGCAGCCGATCTGGCGGGCAAGCGGATTATTCTCACGACCACCAACGGCACCCGGGCCATGCATCCTGCTTTGGGGAAGGCCCATACCGTGATGGCAGGGGCACTGCTTAACGCCTCAGCCGCCGCCCGGGCTCTGTCGGACATGGGCCGGGACGTCCTCCTTGTCTGCTCCGGAACCCATAACCGGTTTTCTCTGGAGGACGGCTTGTGCGCTGGGCTGGTGGCGGAGGAGCTGCTGCGGCAGACGGGTCAGGACCTTGCCCTGTGCGATTTCACCCAAGCCATACTGGCAAGCTGGAGACAGGCCAAGGAGCGGCTGCCGGAGGTGCTGGCCGGATGCACCAACGGCAAACGCCTTACCGGTATGGGCTTTGCCCGTGATCTGGAATTCTGCGGAAGGATCAACCGCTATAATCTGGTGCCGGTTTGGCAAAACGGGCTCCTGGTTCCTCTTGCCGAGGCAGAAGGTGAACCTGGCGCCGAAGCATAATGAAAACAGCTTGTTCTAACTTCTCATAGACAGCATACAATCAACCAACGAGAATCCTAGGACAAGGGGAATACCCAAATGAATGGCAATCTGCTGCTTCTGGCCTTAATCGTCATCGGCATGGTGGGCCGTTCCAACATTATTACCACAGCCGCCTGCATCCTCCTGGTGGTAAAGCTGATTCATCTGGAGCGGTATTTGCCTACGATCGAACGCCGCGGCTTGGAGCTTGGGCTTTTGTTTCTCACCATGGGCGTGCTGGTGCCGTTTGCCAGCGAGCGGATCTCCGTCAAGGATGTGACGGCGGTGTTTACCTCCTGGCCGGGAATCATAGCCTTGGTAGGCGGCGCACTGGCCACCTGGATGAACGGCAAAGGACTGGATCTGCTGAAGTTTGACCCGCAGCTGATTGTGGGTTTGGTCATCGGCTCCATCATGGGAATTATCTTCCTGCGCGGAGTGCCTGTTGGCCCCCTGATGGCAGCGGGGATAACCGCATTTTTATTGAAGCTGGGGCAGTTTTTCTTCAAATAGCTGGAGAAGCCCTGAAACCGGCTTGACTGGTTTCGGGGCTCTCTCCATTTCTAACGGCGGCCAGAGACGTTATTTCCGGGTTTAGGCTGCTTTGGAAATTCTAACGGCGGCCACAGCCGCTATTCGGCCCCAATAGCCTCCGGGAGGCCCGGATTTGAGGAAATAAGGTCTCCTGCTTCCGTTACAATTTCCGCAGCCCTAATTCGGGGCAAATAAGGGCGCTCACTTCCGTTAAAAACCTGACGGAGGCCAAGACAGGGACAGACGGCCTCCCGCTCCTCTGCCTTACGGCTTACGCATAATCTTCCGGCGTTTCTTGGCTGCGCCATTCTTTTTCCTGACGGTCCTGCGGAGGTTGGAGGTCCGCGGGGCTTTTTGCCGTTTCTGCTCCATGATCACGGGTTCGAAGGAATCCATGCAGAAGGGCGGCTCCTCCTCTGCCTTGATCAGCATCCGCGAAAGGGACCGGCTTTGGGTAATGGCCTCCGGCTCCTCCAGCTGCTCCGAAATGCGCATCCATTCCAGCTCATGCTCCTCCACCGGAGCCTTAATGGCCACAAGATGATACATAATCTGGTCAGCCACATTCAGCTGGGACTGCCTTAGAATGGTCAGCTCCAGCGGATCGTAGCAGCCCTGATAAGGCGGGTAGTAAAACAGCTCCAGCTTAAGCAGACGGAAGTCCGGCTCACCTGCCTCCGCCGGGTCCTCATCCACCAGAAGGGACCAGGTATCGGTTCGTGTGAGATAATACTCCTCCAGGTTCCCCGGGAAGGAGCGGTGCCGGGTCCAATAACGCGGAGAGTGCTCGTTGAAGGTTTGCCGGAAGCGGGGATTGGCCATATGGGTGGTGGAATGGGCATACGGAGCCACAATACACACAACGGCCTTATGACGGCAAATCCGGTAAAGCTCCTTCATCACCTTCTGGAGGTCGGCAGCGTATTGCAAGCTGTTGGATGCCATGATAAAGTCAACGCTGTTATCCGCCAAAGGAATGGGATAGTCAAAATCATGCACCATCGCCACACCCTCGCCAGGAATGCGGTCCAAGCCGACACAATTCTGGTGGGGGCGTTTGCCGCAGCCGATATCAATCCTCATGCCATCACATCCTCTCAAAGCTGGAATATCTGTTGTAAGGCCTCCGGAGGAAGCCCGGATTCGCAAGATACCCTATTGTATTCGGATAAACGGCGGCTTGTATCAGCGTATGTCAGGGTGGCTCAAATTTGCCCCGGGCGTATAACCGTACAATGGTCCGGTACGGACAGCCGGACATTCCCTCCGCTGTACTCCAGACCGATTTCTCCGCCGGAAATGGGAAAGGACAAGCGGAACCACTCCAGTAAATCCGGAATATGCGGTTCAAAAGCGATGGTGTCGTTGATTTTTGGCCAAAAGAAAAACCACCTTGGTGAAAGGCGGTTATTTGAGTTGTTGCTTCCCTTTAAATGAAAAGTGTTCTTTAGAAAATAAAGCGATAGCGTTCATACCAGTCAATATAAAAATGTAGATCAATAAACCTGCCATGATAATTAACCCAGAAGCAGGGCTAGCTTTATCTGCTTGTTCATTCATTGGAAATTGGGAAGAGAATAAAAGGATGCACAGCAAATAATAAGGAATCCAGGACAAACCGAACAATAAGTTTGTTCTCTTTAAGGGGAGAAATCGCTTTTGTATCATAAACACGAACATAACGATTAATAAAGAAAAACATAAAAGACCAGTAATTAAACTGATCCTATTTATAAATGCTATATCAACTCCAGTAATACGATTGATTCGATAAACATTCACTACCAATTCACTCCATATAAATGGAAACAAAGCGAAGATAGCACTTAAAGCATTGAATTTGAGAAAGTAACGCATATATGCCCCCTCGTTTAGATTATCATAAAAGTTGCATTAAACTATCGTTGTTGCTTAACACGAATAAGCAAACGTTCGAAGTGATGCATTCGTGTCGCTCACCGAAAACAGGCACGATTTGACCAACATATTCTTCTTGTTCGATGCCGTATTCTCGTATTCCTTGCTGTCTATATAACGGAACCACGCCAGATAAGGTTGCAAATATTTGGTTGCTACACCATTGAAACGGTAAAGAGCTAAACCTTTTGAATTCGCATAGGAGCTAAACGCACGCCAGGCAGGCTTCGATCGCACCTGTTTCAAGGCAGCCAGAATCTTATGCCGCCAATAAAACAAGGTGACATGCGTGACTTCATCGTTGAAGTGCTCAGCACATTTTCGCAGCGAGTAGCCCTCAATCATGCATGCAATGAAACGAACCCACACATGAGGTCTTCTCATGCGCTGAAGAGGTGTTGGTGAGGTCGTTGAACGCCTGGCGGCAAGACTTGCAGCGGTAACGCTGACGTTTGACCTCCCCAGCACGTGTTTTTACGACATACTTCCCAAATCGCACAGCCGCATGGGTTTTGCAATACGGACAAACAAGCTCCTGCTTACCGCTATCGTCCAGTGAATCAGCAAGCTTTATTAGCTCCCGTAAATCCATAGGCATATCATCTCCGAACCGCATTGTTGCCTTAATCATAGAACGTTAGTTCGTAATTCAATAAAAAGCGGCACAGGCGCGCTGGCCCAGGGGTGGCAGAGACTGGTGTTCCATTTCAGCTCCTTGGACCAGGCTTCAAAACAGGTGGTTGCCCAATCTGTGCTAACTGCAAAAGTGCAGTTATTCTCCCATAACCCGAGGGTTGAGCTGCTTCAAATGCAAAAGTGCAGTTATTTCTGCCCAAACACTCGATAATTAGTGAAAGTGCTAAATTTAACTGCACTTTTGCAGGATAGCCCTTCCATCAATGATATATATTCCAAAATACCTGCACTTTTGCATCTGGAAGCTCCCAGTACGTATGTGTTTTCGAACTCCGAGTTATCTCCAGCTTTACCCGTTAGACCGCAATATCTCCGCCCGGTACTCCCCGGGGGTTTTGCCAGTTTCCATCTTGAAGGCCTTGGTAAAGGCCTGCACCGTCAAATACCCCACCTGCCCGGCGATCTCCTGGATCCGTAACCGCGGATTGCCCAGAAGCTCCTTGGCCGCATGAATCCGCAGCTCCGACGCCATTTCCTTGATTGTCCGGCCGGTTTCATCCTTGTATATCTTCCGCAGATGGGAGGTGCTGATGGCGAACAGCTCGCCCAGCCGCTCCACAGACAGATCCTCCCCCAGATGTGCTTCCAGATAAGCCGTAATGCCGGAAGCAAGCTCCTTGTTCTTCTGGCAGCGCTTCTGCTCCAATTGGTCCAACACCAGATCGTACAGAGACTGCATATAAGCCACCATACTCTGCATCGTCTCCATCTCCAGCAAATCCGTATGGCGCAGCGCGGCAATGGCCGGCTGGAAGCCCAGATTGGCGTCAATTTCATAGATGCAGCGCAGTGACGAGGAGAATAATTGCAGGAAATAATGGCGGACCACCTCAATCTGCCGGAAATGATGCTCCATTAAATGGGCTCCGAACTCCTGCAGACTGGCGCTAATTCCCTCCCGGCTGCCTGTGCGGAACTGGGTCAGCAGCTTCTTCTCAATATGGAGGGGATACATAGCGATGCCCGTCTCCGGCCGCACTGCCTCATAACAAATTACCGTGTTCCCTCCGTACATAAGCTTCTGCCGCAGGGCCGCCTCCGCCTCCAGATAACAGCCTCCGATGGCCTCCAGGCTGTTTTGGGTGCTGCTGATCCCCACCGTAAAGGTCATGCCGAAGGTCTCCTGAAGCTGCTCCAGAAGCTGGCAGAGCCACAGACGGAGCTCATCCGTCTGCAAGCCCGCATCCGTCTCCTCTCCATGGAGCACCAGCACCAGCTCGTTGGCATCCGTCTCCACCAGAAATCCCAGATAGGGCTGCTTCACAAAAGCCTCCTCCTGCAGCAGCTTGGATAACCGCAGCAGCAGGGCATTGCGCTCTGCCTCCCGGGTTTCCTGGGCAAACCGGGCATATTCGTCCATGGCCAGCTTCACAACGGCGAAGGCCCCGTCCTGCTTGAAACGGAGGCCGTAATAGGCCAGCCGCTCCATGGTTTGCGGGTTCACCGGCTCATCTCCGTTCACCAGCCGGAGCAGGAATTTATGCCTGCTTTGAATCTCATAATCCTTCAACAGAAGAGTGAGATCCCGGTTCTGATCGATGAGCCGGCTGACATTGCGTTCGAGCTGAACCGTCTCCTTGGCGTCATCCCCCCCGCCGCCCTCCGTTTCATCATCCGCTTTCCGCAATAGGGACAAAAGCCTGTTCAACGGGCTGTATACCCGTCGGGACAGGAGAAAGGAGCCCAGCAGGCTTAAGCATAAGGACAGCGCTGAGATGGACAGCGCCATCCTGCTCCATACATCAAGGCTGCGGGTTAACACCGGTTTAGGGATGGTGTAGATGTACAGCCAGCCGTTGGCGGAGGAGGAAACATAACAAACCAAGGTTTCCTCACCCCTGACCTTGGCGAACAGACTTCCCTCCGGCCCGCTGAGCCGAGTCATGTCCATCGCGTCAAATACACCTCCGGCGGCGGGTGAATCCTCACCCCCGGCCTTCTGGGAGAGAATATGTCCCTCCCGGTCCGTCACCACCAGTTGGGCATCGGGGTTGGTATTGAGGGATTGCAGGATTTGCGCCAGATAATCCCCCTTGATGTTGATGACAACATAAGCCGATGGAATACCGGAGTAGACAATCGGCATGGTTTTCACGATTGAGATAACCGTCTCCTCCGAGTCGCTGGAAATCCCCGGAAGCAGCCGGTTGCGGACCATGGACTTCTCCGTCGGCCCCCCGTCCAGGGAAGCAATGAAACCGTTGTCCGGAAACCGCTCCAGAGGCACCGAACCCAGCAGGGAGGACAGAACCAGTCCGGGGCCAGTATAATAAACGCTCACCGAATGAATATAATCGCTGGATAATGCCGCAGCCTCCAGCTTTTCCCGAAGCTGCAGCTGCATGTAGATATCCGATTGGGCGTAATAGTCCACGTAATGGAGAAAAGAGGAATCCAAAAAGATGGATTCCATGGCTTTGTCTACCTCGGCCAAAACAATTTCCTGGCCTTTCTTAAGCAATTGCAGGGTGTTGCTGCTGTTGGAGACCGCATCCTTCCACAGGATCGACCAGGAGGTGTAATACAGCGCCCCTCCCGTAATGGCCGTCGCCAGCAAGGACAGGGCCAGAAAGTAGTTGAAGTATTCAAAAAGACTGCTCCGCATCAAACGCCTGGCTTTCTTTTGATAAACCGCCACATTGCCGGCCCCCCTTCATCTGTGTAAACCGGAATTGCTCCTGAAGCTTACAGCGCCAGACCCACGTTGGCCGCCTTCAGCTCATTGTATTTTTTCACCTTGGATTCCATCAGGGTTTTGCCGCCCTTCTTCTTCCAGGTATCCACATACTCCTCCCACTTGGAAAGGGGCTCCTTGCCGGTAATAAACTTGATCAGCATTTCCTCTTCGTATTTGGCTACATCAGGCCCGAAGGACTTTTGTTCCTCTGTTAAAGGAATGCCGTAGAACACATCCTGGTAC
>JAEWAA010000635.1 GCA_023391955.1 Bacillota bacterium
GATTGTGGCGGATATTCAGACCTCCATTGAAAAGCTTACGCCGCTGCAAGCCAATGAAATTGATGCGTTGGCCTATCCTTTTGGAATTTACCATAAACAAGCGACGGAGCTGGTGAAGCAGGCCGGAATCCGTTACGCCTTCACTGTCCAGCCCGGGATTCTCGAGAGGGATATGGATCCTTACCAAATTCCCAGAATAAACGCGGGAGGTCCCTGGATCACACCGGGCATGTTAATGGAGAAAATTCAGAGCCAGGTAATGAGCTTTGATGAACCGCTGGAATTTTTGCCGCTGCGCAATGTGATGGAGCAAATCGGCGGGTCCGTGCAGAAGAATGCGGATAACCAGCTTGAATTGTACCTGGGAAAAGAAAAGTGGAAGCTCATCAGCCCAACGGAGGCAGTCCATTCCGACGGGAAAACAGTGACCTTTTCCAAACCGCTGAAAACCAAACGCAAAAGAGCCTGTATATATTATGCGGATTTCCAAAAGCTCTATGGGGATGTTGCTGTTTATGATGCCAATACCCGGCGGTTTCTGCTGAAATCCGCAATCCCCGGTGAATAAGAGACCTGCCTGCATGCCCGCGCCCCGGTGTTCGAAAGAACGCCGCCGGGCTTTTTTTGTGCGGAGGCCATTCGAATATTGTAGAAATTTGCCAACTCTTTGTAGACTTCGTGAATTCCGGGCTTTCCGCCCCTACGGTCATTGACAAAGCCTGCTCCCCGCTATACGATTATGAAAATAATTAATTCCTATATGTATAGTATGAATTAAGGGAGTGTGGTGGCATGGCAGTCAACCAGGTGTTATCGCTGCAGGAAAAACGTCTGCAAGCCGGTACCTTGCCGGCGGAAAAGGGACATGAGCGGGCTACAAGGATACTCAGAGCCTTTCAGACTGAACGGCCAAAAATTGATGTGGAACGGGCCAGACTGTTTACGGAATCCTTCAAGGAAACCGAAGGAGAGCCCCTTGTTCTCCGGTGGTCCAAGGCATTGCTGCATATTGCCAAACATATCACGGTATATATTGACGATGACCAGCTTATTGTGGGGCGTGGCGGGTATCCCGGCAGATACGGGATTCTGTACCCGGAGCTGGATGGAGATTTCCTGGATTTGGCCATCCAGCAGCTGCCCCAGCGGACGGAATCCCCTTTTGACATAACCAAGGAAGATGCCCGGATTATTATTGAGGAAATCGCACCGTACTGGAAGGGCAAAACCTTCCACGAAAGCCTGGTTAAGGCACTCCCCCCGGAAACGCTGAAGCTCACCTACGACCCCCAGAATACCTTCGCTTCGCGGTTTATTGTCAACGAAACAGCCTCCTTCCGTTCTTCTATCCAATGGGTTCATGATTACGAGAAAGTGCTGGCGGTCGGCTTCAAGGGCATTAAGGAGTCGGCGCAAAAGGAATTGGCGGAGCTGGACCCCTACAGTCCGGTGGATACTATGGAAAAACGCCCCTTCCTGGAGGCGATTGTGAATGTCTCGGATGCCATCGTGCTGTGGGCCAGACGGCATTCTGACTTGGCGGCGGAGCTGGCACAGGCCGAGCGGGATCCGGCCAGGGAGGCGGAGCTCTTGCGCATCGCCGAGATCTGCGCCAGGGTGCCGGAGCTGCCTCCCCGGAGCTTCCATGAGGCGGTGCAGGCCCAGTGGTTCACGCAGATGTTCTCCCGGCTGGAGCAGAAGACGGGCACGGTCATTTCCAACGGGCGGATGGACCAATACCTGTATCCCTTCTACAAGCGGGATGTGGAGCAGGGTATTCTCACCGACGAGGAGACGGTAGAGCTGTTGGAATGCGTATGGGATGCCATGGCCCAGTTTATCGACCTGTACATTTCCCCGGCAGGGGGAGCCTTCAATGAGGGGTATGCCCACTGGGAGGCGGTAACCATCGGCGGCCAAACCAAAAACGGCCTGGATGCCACCAACGAGCTGACCTATCTGTTCCTGAAATCCAAGCAGGAGTTTCCCCTGAACTATCCCGACCTGGCGGCCAGAATCCATACCCGGGCCCCGGAGCGGTACTTATACGAGATCGCCGAAACCATCAAGGAAGGCTCCGGCTTTCCGAAGCTGATTAACGATGAAGAGGTCATTCCCCTTTTATTGGCCAAGGGTGCGGCCTTCGAGGAAGCCTACGACTATGCCGTGTCCGGCTGTGCCGAATGCCGCATGCCCAACCGGGACACCTACACCAGCCCCTGCGCCTATATCAACTTTGCGGCGGCTCTGGAGATGACCCTCTACAGCGGCCGGATGAAGCTGTACGGAGAGGAAACCATTGGGCTGCAAACGCCCAAGGCGACAGAGCTTGCGACCTGGGAATCCTTCTTCGACGCTTATCTGGCCCAGCAAGCCCACTTCCTGCGTCATGCCTTCGTGCAGCAGCACGCCATTGTACGGCTTCGGGAGCAGCATTTTGCCGCACCGCTGGGTTCTTCACTGCATGAGCTGTGCCTCCAAAATCACAAGGACCTGCATACCCACCACATCGAAGGCGGCATAAATCTCGGTTATTTTGAGTTTATCGGCTACGGCACGGTAGTGGATTCTTTGGCGGCTATCCGCAAGCTGGTGTTTGAGGACCGCAGAATCACCATGGAGGAGCTGCTGGAGGCGTTGGAGCGGAATTTCGAGGGCAGGGAGGTCATCCGCCAGCTTCTGGTGCATGCGCCCAGCTACGGCAATAATGATCCTTATGCGGACGAAATTGCCCGCCGTCTGGATGAGGAGGCGCTGCGGTTCACCAAGAAATATTCCAAGGAGCTGGGTGTTCATCTGGACCTGCGGTATGTACCCTTTACCTCCCATGTGCCCTTCGGCAAGGTGGTCAGCGCCACCCCCAACGGCAGAAAGGCCTACACCCCCCTGGCGGACGGCTCCTCTGCCTCCCACGGAGCGGATGTCAACGGACCGACGGCGGTGCTATTGTCCAACTATGCCTCCAAGAACTACAACTACCGGGAGCGGGCGGCCCGTCTTCTAAACATCAAGCTGACTCCAGCCTGTGTGGCAGGCGAAGAGGGTACGGAGAAGCTGATTTCCTTCATCCGCACCTGGAGCGATCTGCGCCTGTGGCATCTCCAGTTCAATATCATCAACCGTCAGACCCTGCTGGACGCCCAAAGGAACCCTGACCAATACCGTAATCTGCTGGTCCGTATTGCCGGATACAGCGCCTACTTTACCGACTTGTCCGCCGACCTGCAGAATGACCTTATTGAACGGACTGCCCATGAAACCGTCTGATCCGGCCAAGCCGCTGGGCAACGTCATCCATATACAGAGATATTCCCTGCATGACGGGCCTGGCATCCGGACGGTAGTATTCCTGAAGGGCTGTCCCCTCCGCTGCCGGTGGTGCAGCAACCCGGAATCGTGGCGGCGGGAGCGGGAGGTGTATCTGGACCCGGGTAAGTGCATCGGCACCGCCGACTGCAAAGGATGTGTGGAGGTGTGCCCGGCTCAGGCGATTATAAGCACGGATGGTGGTCCGGCTTCCATCAACCGTGAGCTTTGTACGGATTGTCTGCTCTGCGCAGAGGTTTGCCCCTCCCAGGCTGCCGGCGTTTACGGCCGGATGATGACTGTGGATGAGGTGCTGGCCGTGGTAGAGCAGGAATCCGCCTTCTACCGGCGGTCCGGGGGAGGTTTGACCGTCAGCGGTGGAGAGGCTACCCTGCAGGGGGACTTTACCCTTGCGCTTTTGCGGGAGGCCAAAAAACGGAGAATCAATACCGCTCTGGAAACCTGCGGGTACGGGCCATGGGAAACCTTTGAGGCGCTTTTGCCCTATCTGGATCATGTTTATTACGATGTGAAATCGTTGGATGCGGAAAAGCACAGGGCCTATACCGGTGTGGAGCCGGATAGGATTGTGGACAATCTGCGGCGGCTGGCTGGCCAATATGATCCGGAGCGGATTGTGGTGCGTACGCCGGTGATCCCCGGCTTCAATGACGGGGATGAAGAGATTGCCGCTATCCATAACCTGATTAAATCGATGCGAATAGAGAAGTATGAGCTTCTGAAGTACCACCGTTTCGGCTCCATCAAATACGGGCTTTTGAACAAGCCGTATCTGATGGGGGATGTGCAGCTGACTGATGAACGATTCGCAAGGCTGCGGCAAGCAGCAGGTCTGGAAAATGGGGCAAACACGGCGACGTGAAAGCCCAAACTTGAACTGATGGAGGAACCTATCATGAATGTGAAGAAAAAATTGGCCGCACTTACAGGCGCTGTGGTGCTGCTCACCGGAATACTGGCGGCAGGCTGCGGCAATAAGGATGAAGCGGCACCGGCCGCGGCTTCAGCGGGGAAAGGTTATACTGCCTCGGAAGTTCGTTTGGCCATCCAGCCCTTTCCCCTGTATTCGCCTATCTATGTTGCCAAAAACAAAGGATGGATCGAGGAGGAGCTGAAAAGCCTCGGCGTAACCGTAAAATGGACCTCCTTCAATTCCGGTCCTCTGGTGAATGAATCCTTCGCTGCCGGGCAGCAGGATATCGGGGTGCTGGGGGATGTACCGGCCATTATCGCAAAGTCCGCCGGGCAGGATCTGCGGATTATCGCCAATGCGGCTTATGGGCCGGAGGCGTTGGCCTTTGTGGTGCCGCCTAACAGCCCCATCACCAAACCCGAGGAGCTGAAGGGCAAGAAGGTGGCGGTGGTTAAGGGCTCCTACGCCCACCATCTGCTGATTCTGGTGCTGAACAAAGCGGGTTTGACCATCAATGATATTACCGTAGTGAATCTGGCGGCAGCGGATATGCAGAATGCTCTGGTGACCAAGGCTATTGACGCGGCCGTGACATGGGAGCCTTTTATCACCAAATTCAAGGATGCGGGAATCGCCAAGGTGCTGGTGGACGGAACCGGGATCAAACGGGCCAATCTGGTGATTTACGGCACACAAAAGTTCGCCTCCCAGAATCCGAAGCTGGTGGAGATTTACCTGAACGCCTACAAGAAGGGATATGAATTTATCAAGTCCAATCCCAAGGAAGCGGCAGACTTGATCGCCAAGGATATCGGGCTGGAGTCGGAGCAGCTGGCCCGTATTTTCAGCAAGTTTGATTATAATCCCCTGATCCAGGACGTGGACGTTGCCGAGCTGAAGGCTGTGGAGAAGTTCATGCGGGATGAAAAGATCACCGAAAATCCGGTGGACATCGAGAAGTATGTGGACCGGACTTACCTGAATGGTGCTGGTATCAAATGATCACAGCTGCCGGTCTGAAAAGCAAAACAGTGGAGGGCAAGGCGGTCCGGAAGCCCGGGGTTGGCCGCCAGGTGAGGATCATTGGGCAATATGCTGGTTTGCCTGTGGTGGTCATCGCCCTGTGGCAGCTGGCCTACAGTCTGGGTTACATTAACCCCGTCACGCTGACCTCTCCGGTCAAAACGGCGGAACGGGCGCTGAAGCTGATCGAAAACGGCGCTCTGCTGACTCATGTGCTGGCCAGTCTGCAGCGGGTGATGACCGGCTTCCTGATTGCGGCTGTGCTGGCTGTTGTACTGGGGATTGCGGTGGGCTGGTCCAAGGTGATGGAGCGTCTGACCGACGTGATTATCCAGGTGCTGAAGCCCATTCCGCCTATTGCCTGGATCCCGCTGGCTATCCTGTGGTTTGGGATCGGAGAGGCCTCCAAGCTGTACATTATCTCCATCGGCGCCTTCTTCCCCATCTTCGTCAACGTAGTGGACGGCATCCGCCAAATCGAGGGCAAATATATTGAGGTGGCGCAAATTTATAAGCTGCCGTGGACCCGGCTGGTGCGGCAGATTATTCTGCCGGGCGCCTTGCCCTCCATCATGACGGGCCTGCGGATCGGCCTGGGCGTAGCGTGGGTGTGCGTGGTGGCTGCGGAGCTGATCGCTGCGGAAAGCGGAGTCGGCTACCTGATCATGGATGCCCGGAACCTGGCCCAGACGGACACCATGATCGTCGGCATGCTGACCATCGGGATCATCGGCAAGCTGATGGACAGTGTGCTGAAAAAGGTGGAGAGCTTGTTCGCGGGCTGGCGATAACGGGGTTAGAGCCGGGGGAGGGAAGCGTAGCCCCGGTCCCCCTACCGTCTGTTTAGTCTGCTTAACTGCAAAAGTGCAGTTATTTTTGGGGAAATCCCCCCATTCCGCAGCCGTCCCTGCAAAAGTGCAGTTATTTCCCGGCGTTCTTCTCGCCAGCAGCCCTTTTCCGCAAAATAGATGCACTTTTGCATTATGGGTACTCGATGGGGAAGGCGCGCGTTAGAATAACTGCACTTTTGCATTTGGAGGGGAGGCTGAAACTGGCGGATGACCGGGGACTAAAGGACATACAGTGTCTGCTCCTATCCAGGATGCGGACGAAGGAGGGATAACATGCCTGCTGGAGCGTTGGAAATACACAATTTGCACAAAAGCTTCCGCGTGGATCAAGAGGACATCTCCGTGCTGGAGGATATCCATCTGGATATTCGGCCCGGGGAGTTCCTGACCATACTGGGACATAGCGGCTGCGGCAAAAGCACCCTGCTGAAAATTATCGCCGGGCTGGTCCCTTACGAAACCGGCAGCGTGTCCTATAACGGCCAGCCCATTCAAGGGCCCGGCACGGACCGGGGTATGGTTTTTCAGGAGCACCGGCTGCTGCCTTGGCTGAAGGTGAAGGATAATGTGGGGTTGGGGCTGTTTGCCCTGACGGTGGAGGATAAAGCCCGGCGGGTGGAAGAGTACCTGCGGCTGGTGCAGCTGGAGGGCTTCGGCAATGCATACCCCAAGCAGCTCTCCGGCGGCATGGCCCAGCGGGCGGCGATTGCCCGTGCTTTGGTGACCAACCCCGAGATTCTGCTGATGGATGAGCCGTTCGGGGCCTTAGATGCCTTAACCCGCATCCAAATGCAGAAGGAAGTGCTGCGCATCTGGGAGGCCGAAAAGACCACCATGATCCTCGTCACCCACGATATTGACGAAGCTATCTATTTGGGCCAGCGTATTGTAGTGATGTCTTCCCGGCCGGGACGGATTAAGGCGGTTATTGACGCGGACAGCTACGCTACCCATGACCGGGCCTCATCCGATTTTGCTCAAATTAAGAAGCGGATCTTTCAATATTTCTTCGAGGATGAGACACAGGAGCCGGAGTATGCCCTGTAGCGGCCGCCAAGCTGCTGCCCAGTGCCAATCCAATAAAAAGGACCGCCAGGCGCATAGCCCGACGGTCCTTCCTCTATTTAGCGGCAGAGCCCCGCGCTGCCTCAGGCCGATGCCTCCGCTGCGGCAACCGCCTCGCAGGTGCGGGCCGCTTCTGCTGCCGACGAGACGGTGCGGCGGTAATACGTTCTGCATACAAAAAACATCGATACGCCTCCGGCGGCAATCAGCACGGCCAGCATCCCGAACAGCCACTCCCCGTTCAGCTTGCTCAGCACCAGCCCGGCCAACAGGGGGCCTAAGAAACGGGACACCTGCCAGTTCATGCTGTAGAAGCTGAAGTAGAAGCCGCGCTCCTCGGCGGGTGCGATAACCGACACCAGCTTCTGGGAGTGGGGGCCGTTCATCATTTCCCCGATGGTAAACACGAATTCAACCACGAACAGCAGCACGATCCACGGAGCAAAGCCGTATCCCAGCGCCACCAAAGCAAACATGATGTATGCCGTCCCCATGACCCGGTGCAGGGCCATGTTGGCTGTTTTGCGGGCAATCCAGATCTGCAGCAGAATGACCATCAGTCCATTGAAGGTCATCAGCGAGGCGAAGATGGATTGGTAATTGGTGAACCGCGATTGCAGATGAAGCGGGAAAGCGGACTCCACCAGCGCATACAGGAGTGTAACCGGCATGGAGGAGAGGGTGATGGACACCAGCAGCTTGTGCTTTTTGAACCAGCCGGGCAAGCTGAAGGGGCCGGATTCCAAGGTTCCCGGGGAAGCAAGCTCTCCTGCGGCAGACGCCGAAGCCTGCGGCACGGCCTGCAGGGTCTCCGGCACCTTCCACCAGACCAGCAGGGCGTAAATCCCGGTGGTGACGGCGCAGGCGAAGAAGACCAGGTGCATATTCCAGTTAAAGAGCAAAAGCCCCAACAGCGGTCCTGCGGCAGCCCCCAGATTCAGGGCGGTGTGGAACAGGGCGAACACCTCGGGGCGTTTGTCCTCGGAGACCACATCGCTAACCTGGGCGTTGGCCGCCGGATAGAATAAGGCGTGGCCGACGCCGCTGAACACGGAGATCAAAGCATAATGCCAGACGCTGGTAGCGGCCATAAAGGCCAGCATGGAGGCGCATTGGATCAACAGCGAAGCCAGCATAACCGGCTTCCGGCCTACTTTGTCGCTGAGCTTGCCGGCGAACAGCCCCACCAGCATCCCCATAAAGGGCGACAGGGATACCACCAGCATGGACAGGAACACGTTGCCTTCCAGCTGGCCGTAGAGATACAGCACCAAAAACGGCCGCATCATAAAATTGGTGATGGAGGTCAGTGCCGTTCCGATGGCACGGATCCAGATGGCGGCGTCATAGCTTTTCCACAGACGGTTCAGATTTCTTGCGGATTTCATGTAAAAGGTTTCCTTTCCCAAACATTCGTTCCCTCATTATAAGGGGG